>JAGRHB010000119.1 GCA_020445245.1 Gammaproteobacteria bacterium | reverse complement strand
ATTACAAGGAAGCGGCCCGGGTGAAAGGCGCTACCGGTGAAAACCTGCTGAGGCTGCTGGAAAGTCGGCTCGACAACGTCGTGTATCGCATGGGTTTCGGCTCCACGCGCGCTGAAGCGCGCCAGCTGGTCAGCCATAAGTCGATCACGGTCAATGGCAAGGTGGTCAATGTCGCGTCCTTCACGGTACGTCCGGAAGATACCGTGGCTGTGTCTGAAAAGGCCAAGAAACAGGACCGCATCAAGAATTCGCTGGGTCTGGCCGAGCAGTATGGCCTTCCCGAGTGGGTCGAAGTGGATTCCAAGGGCATGAGCGGTACTTTCAAGCGTCTGCCTGATCGTGTCGAATTGCCCGCCGAGATCAACGAACAATTGATCGTTGAACTGTATTCCAAGTAAAGGAACTGAGAGGGCCATCCATGACGGAATCCGTCACCGAATTCCTCAAGCCGCGTATCGTCAACGTGCAGACCATCCACGAGCGCCATGCGAAGGTGTCGCTGGAGCCGCTCGAGCGCGGTTTTGGTCACACGCTGGGTAACGCCCTGCGTCGTATTCTGCTCTCTTCGATGCCGGGTTGCGCCATCGTCGAGGCCGAGATCGAGGGTGTGCTGCATGAGTACAGCGCGATCGAGGGTGTCCAGGAGGATGTCCTGGAGATGCTGCTGAACCTGAAAGAAGTGGCGATCAGCATGGAAGATCGCGACGAGGCCATCGTCAGCGTGAGTGCCAAGGGGCCGGGCGTCATCACCGCCGGAGACATTCAGTTGTCGCACGGCATGGAGATTGCCAACCCCGAGCTGGTCATTGCCCGACTCACCGACAAGGGTGAGCTGAGCATGACGATGAAAGTGCGCCGTGGCCGTGGCTACGAGCCAGCAGCCAATCGCGAGAGCGCGGCCGGTGACGATCGCCCGATCGGTCATCTGCAGCTGGATGCGACTTTCAGCCCGGTGCGTCGGGTCTCTTATTCGGTAGAGGCGGCGCGCGTGGAACAGCGCACCAACCTCGATCGCCTGGTGATCGAGATCGAGACGGACGGCACGATCGACCCGGAAGACGCGATCCGGCGTTCCGCGACGATCCTGCAGGATCAGCTGTCGGCATTCGTCAAGCTCGACGAAACCGCCAGCCCCGTGGCCGAGCCCGGGCGTGCCGAACCCACGGTCGATCCGATCCTGCTGCGTCCGGTGGACGACCTGGAACTGACGGTGCGTTCGGCAAACTGTCTCAAGGCCGAAAACATCTTCCTGATCGGCGACCTGATCCAGCGTACCGAGGTCGAGTTGCTGAAGACCCCGAACCTGGGCAAGAAATCGCTGACGGAGATCAAGGACGTGTTGGCGACGCGCGGGTTGTCGCTGGGTATGCGGCTCGAAAACTGGCCGCCGGACAACCTTGAAGAACTGATGGCACGCTGAGAAGCGTTTTAGTTAAACCGATTTATTTAGGAAGTTGACCCATGCGTCATCGCAAAGCCGGACGGCAACTCAACCGTAACAGCTCGCACCGCAAGGCCATGTTCCGCAATATGGCTGCGTCGCTGATCGAGCATGAGCTGATCAAGACCACGCTGCCGAAAGCGAAGGAACTGCGTCGCGTTGCCGAGCCGTTGATCACCATGGCCAAGGAAGACAGCGTGTCCAAGCGTCGTCTGGCCTTCGCCCGTCTGCGTAGCGACGTTGCCGTCGGCAAGCTGTTTGGCGAGCTGGGCCCGCGTTACAAAGAGCGCGCCGGTGGGTATCTGCGGATCCTGAAGTGCGGCTACCGTGCCGGAGACAAGGCGCCGATGGCGTTCGTCGAGCTGGTGGACCGCCCGGCGGTCGAGGCCGAGTAAGGCGTCACCCGCCGCGGCTGAAGAAACCGGGCCTCGCCCGGTTTTTTTTGGCCTGTGTCCGCCACATGGACCCGGGCTAGAATCGATTCATGCCGTACCCACGCCCGATCTTCCTGTTCACTGATTTCGGCTGGTCAGGCCCCTATGTGGGGCAGATGTCTGCTGCCATCTACGATGCCGCGCCCGACAGTCGCGTCATCAGCCTGATGCACGACGCGCCGGCCATGCGAGCGGACCTCGCCGCCTACCTGTTGCCCGCCTGTGCCAGTTCCCTTCCGGTAGGGTCCGTGATCGTCGCAGTCGTCGACCCGGGCGTCGGCGGAGACCGCGCAGCACTGGTGGTCGAGGCGGGCGGCAAGATCTTCGTCGGACCGGACAATGGCCTGCTGTCGCGGTTGCCGGCCATCGAGCGGGTGGCGCGCATCGACTGGCAACCCGCCGACCTGTCGGCGAGCTTTCACGGGCGCGACCTGTTCGCCCCGGTGGCGGCCCGCCTGGCGGCAGGTCATGCCGTGGCGGTTTCGGCGATGCCGGTGCATGAAATGATCGGCAGCAACTGGCCCGACGCGTTGGCGCGCGTCGTATTCGTCGATGCCTACGGCAACCTGATGATTGGTCTGGATGCCCGAATGATCGGCGTGGACCGCCAGTTTCATGTGTCCGGCCGGACCCTGTGTCACGCGGAGACCTTCTGCCGTGTGCCGGCCGGGCAGCCGTTCTGGTACCGGAACTCGCAGGGACTGGTGGAAATTGCCGTCAACGGTGCGTCGGCGGCAGCCATTCTTTCGCTGGATCTTGGCGATACAATACTGATAGATTGATCGCCCGCCACGGACTGGCGGTGTTGCACAACAAGGAGGTTGCAATGACTTGCGTGAGATATGCGCCGTGGGCGCTGTTGCTGTTTGTACTGACCGGACCCCTGAAGGCGTCCTGGATTTCGCCGGTCATCAGCGAATTCCACTACGACAACCGGGGCGCGGATATCGACGAATTCGTCGCTGTGATGGGGCCGGGCGGCCTGGATCTCAGTGGGTGGGAGCTGGTTCTCTATAACGGCTCGAATGGCCGGCCCTACGGGATGGTGACGCTGTCTGGCGTCCTTGGTGATTTCGGTGGCGGGCTGGGCGAGGCCTACTGGCTCATCAGTGGCCTCCAGAACGACCATGAGGCCATCGCACTGGTCTCGCCGACCGCGGATATCGTCGATTTCGTTGCCTACGAGGCAGGGGTCTTGGCGGTAACCGGTGTGGCTTCCGGGGCATCCGCCAGGGTATTGCCGGTTGCAGAAGGCAACAGCACCGAGACTGGCACGTCATTGCAGCGCATCGGTCTGCCGGGCGACTGGATCTGGATCAGCGCACCGGCGACACCCGGGATCGTGAACCCCGGGATTGAAGGATTGAGCGGCAGCGCGGCGGTGCCGGCGGTGAACGTCGGGTTGTTGTGGCTGTCTGCATGTGTCGCCTGGCTGCCGTTCGCAGTCCGGCGTCGGAATTTCGCTGGCGCGACGGCCGGCGGATTGGCTGGCATCTAGGCGAAACCAACGCGGAAGGTTCGTCGCCCTGATGCCGATGGGCCTTCCGCCACAGCGTTGTCGTGCCGGGTTCGCCTGAGCAGGGGAGGACGAGGCATGAATCGAAACCGTGGATTCTCTTTCATCGAGCGACTGGTCTTCGGCAGGACCGGTGCGGCAGTGGTTGCGCCGGACCAGGCGGGTGCGGGCCCAGGTGCAGCGGCGCCCTCAGCCCGTCCGTCGGATGGCGCGCCTGAGTTGAGCGGTTCTGAACTCGAGCAGGCGTACCGTAACCTGTTGGTCGAGAACATGGTGCTGGTCGAGAGTAATGCGCGCTTGCACGACCGGCTCGCGCGACGCGACACCGGGCTCGAGGAGTCGCCGGCTGCCAAGCAGTTGATCCGTGCGCAGCGCAATGCGCTGGCCGAACGCAGTCACCGGCTGCGCGAGCTGGACTACGAAAACAAGCAGCTGATTCGCGAGCGGAAGAAGCTGACCGAAGAACGGGATCGACTGGCGGATGAGCTGAAGCGCGCAATGCGCGACCTGGAGCCCCTGCGCCGTCAGCAGGACATCTACCGGCGCGAGCTGGGTGAAGCCAGGGCCGCGTTGCGCGACAAGACGAACGAACTGCTGATGATCACCGACCGGTATTACCAGTCGGAGGCGCGCAATCATCCGCAACAGCCGCCACCGAACGCGGCGGCAAACGGCGAATTCTGACCCCGGATCGTCCGCTCAGCGGGTCTCCGCTACCGCGGGCTCCGGGCACTCCAGAAATACCCTCGCGGTGCACTGTGCGCAGATTCCCTTGTCCAGGCGACGGAAGATCGCACGGATGGCGTCTGTCTTGGAGTCGAAGAAATACGACGGCCCGATCTTGCGGATGAACTGCGAGCGTGCCGCAAACTCGTAGACGTTTTCGTCCAGACCGACGAAGTACAGGCCACCCCCCAGCTTCTGCAGCCGTCTGGCCTCGCTGACCAGCGCCTCCCCCGCACTCAGGTCCATATAACTGATGCCGTCGCCGACGATCAGTATATGCAGGATCTCTTCGTTTTCGACGATCCTGCTGATACGCCGTTGCACATGGTTGATCGACCCGAAATAAAGCGCCAGATCCATCTCCAGGATCTTCAGCTGCGGGCAGGCGCGCAGCGGCTTGTTCTCGATATTGACGAAGGTACGCTTGCCCGCCTTGCGCGTGGTATCCACGGTCAGCGCCGGTATCGGCGGCACCGAGGTGCGGGCCAGGAAAATCAACAGCGACAACAATACCCCGAGGTAGATCGCGAATTCGAGCTCGAGGAACAGCGTGGCAAAAAAGGTCGTCAGCAGGATGCTGGTTTCCGAGCGGCTGTAGCGCAGGATGTCGCCGATGTGGTGCAGGTCGATCAGATTGTAGGCAACGATCAGGATGACCCCGCCCATCGCCGCAATCGGCAGGTAGGCAGTCAGCGGCGCGATCAGCAGCACGATCACCATCAGCATCATTGCCGCAAAAATGGCCGACATCGGGGTTTTAGCCCCGGCCGAATAGTTGATCCCGGAGCGCGTGAACGAGCCTGAGCCGGCATAGCTGGAAAAGAAACTGCCGACGAGATTGGACATGCCCTGGCCGATGAATTCCTGGTTCGCACTGATGTTCTGGTTCGACTTGGTCGCCACCGCCCGGCTGATCGAGACGGCCTCGATCAGGCCGAGCAGGGCCACCGCGAATGCCTGTGGCGCCAGGGCCTTGATCGAGCCCAGCGACAGGTCCGGTAGCGAAAGTGGCGGCAGGTGCGCCGGTATCTCGCCGACCAGTTTGATGCCGGCCTCGGCTCCCCCGAGGGCGATCGCGACCAGGCTGCCGACGACCATGCCGACCAGCAGGTTGGGCAGGCGCGGGGCATATTTCCTCACCACGACCGCACTGATCAACGTGCTCAGCGCGATTATCAGCGTGGTCGGGCTGATATCCGACGCCATCGTGTAGACGTCCATCCAGGTGTGAAGGAATGACTCGCCCTTGGGGATATCGATGCCGAGGACATGTTTCATCTGGCTGGTGGCGATCAGCAGTGCGGCACCGGCGGTGAACCCGATGACCACGGTGTGGGATACGAAGTTGACGACCGTCCCCAGGCGCGCCAGGCCGAACGCCAACTGGTAGGCCCCCGCGAGGAACGTCAGGGTCAGCGCCATCGACACAAACTCCGGTGTACCCGGTGTGGCAAGGTCGCCTATCGCTGAAAAGACCACGATGGAAATCGCGGTCGTCGGTCCCGATACCAGGTGAAACGATGAACCGAACAGTGCCGCGATGACCGGCGTGACCATCGCGGTGTAGAGGCCGTACTCCGGCGGCAGGCCCGCGATCGTGGCAAATGCCACGCCTTGCGGCAGGACGATCACCGCGCCGGTGAACCCGGCGATCAGGTCGGCGCGCAGTGAGCGTTTGTTGACCAGATGCAGCCAATGCAGGAACGGCAGAAAGTTGGCCAGACGCACGTAGGTAGCCCTTGTAACTGTTCGGGAAAACGGACCGGAACACGGGGGACGGACCCCGTGCCGGCAGGAAGCATATAAGTATATTAGGGTCTCACAACTGGCGCTCGAGCGCGAGGTCTCGCATCGACGTTGTCGCCGTGCCGGGTACGAAACTACCTGCGGTTCAGCATGGGCGCCAGGAAACGCCCGGTGTGCGAATGCGGCATCCCGGCAACCTCCTGCGGTGTCCCGGTGGCGATGATCTGCCCGCCGCCGTCACCACCTTCCGGGCCCAGGTCGATCAGCCAGTCGGCGGTCTTGACCACGTCCAGGTTGTGCTCGATCACCACCACGGTGTTGCCGTGATCGCGCAGACGGTGCAGGACGCCGAGCAGCTGTTTGACGTCATGGAAATGCAG
>JAGRHB010000118.1 GCA_020445245.1 Gammaproteobacteria bacterium | reverse complement strand
CGGGTCCACGACGCGTCTATGGCGGACATGCTGGCCGGCGAGCTGGATCGACCGCGGATTTGAATTGAGGCGTTCAATTTACCCCAGCCCCCGCTTGGGTGTTAACTAGCGGCTCGACCGCGTTGCGATCAAGCAGCCCGGCAGCGCAACAGCCACGCCACATGCCACGGAGTCGCACATGACCGAAACCTTCAAGGCCCTCGTTCTTACCCAGGAAGATGGCAGGACCGTCAGTACCATCCGGAATCTGCGCGACACGGACCTGCCGGACGGTGACGTGCTGCTCGCGGTGGAATATTCCAGCCTGAACTACAAGGACGGCCTGGCGATTACCGGCAAGGGCAAGATCGTGCGCCAATGGCCGCTGGTCCCTGGCATCGACCTGGCCGGGCGCGTGCTCGAGTCGGCCAGCCCCGACTATTCGGCCGGTGACAATGTGGTGCTGACTGGCTGGGGGGTCGGCGAAAAATACTGGGGCGGTTACAGCCAACACCAGCGCGTTCAGTCGAAGTGGCTGGTGCCATTGCCGGCTGGGCTCGACAGCCGCCGGGCGATGGCAATCGGCACCGCCGGTTTCACCGCGATGCTGTGCGTGATGACGCTCGAAGAGGCAGGTGTCACCCCGAACAAGGGCCCGGTCCTGGTCACAGGTGCGACTGGCGGTGTAGGCAGCATCTCGGTCGCGATCCTGCACAAGCTCGGATATCAGGTGACTGCCGTCAGCGGCAAGCCAGATGCAGAGGGCTTCCTGCGGGATCTGGGCGCCACCGAGATCCTCACGCGCGACGAGATGAGTCAGCCGCCACGCCCGCTGGAAGGCCAGCGCTGGGCCGGTGCGGTGGACACGGTCGGAAGCACGATGCTGGCGCGCGTGATCGCCGAAACAGACTACAACGGCTGTGTTGCGGCGTGCGGCCTGGCTGGCGGCTTTGATCTGCCGACCACAGTGATGCCGTTCATCCTGCGCAACGTCAGCCTGCGCGGGGTCGATTCCGTCAGCTGTCCGGTCGAACGCCGCAAGCAGGCGTGGCAACGCCTGGTCAGCGACCTGCCGACGCGGGCACTGGGTGAGATCGGTCAGGTCGCCAGCCTTGAGCAGCTACCTGAACTGGCTGAGAAGATCACTACGGGCGCCATCCGCGGACGGGTAATCGTCGACCTGAACGCCTGACCGGCCCACCCGCCTCAACGACACCGTTCCAAGGCAGAGTTGGTCCGGGTGAGGTGTTCCCCCTGGATCTCGATCCCCTCATCCCGGCCTTCTCCCGGGGGGAGAAGGAGCCATGCCCCCTCTCCTCGCAGGAGAGGGCTGGGGTGAGGTCGCTTGAAACCAGGCCGCTTTGATCCGGAATCTCAACCCGGCCTTCTCTCCGGGGAGAAGGAGAAAGGCAAAGGCCTGACACCCACCCGATTAAAACGAACGTTTGTTTTAATCGCCGCGAAGCGCTATCCTTGCATCCCTGTTCGACTGCGGTGATGCGATGGTAAGCCTCCAGGACCAAAAATCGGTGCACAGCGATACCCGCACCCGGCTGCTGAAGGCTGCGCTGAAGGTGTTCAGCCAACGTGATTTCGACGCCGCAAGTGTGCGCGATATCGTGCAGCGCGCCGACGCCAATGTTGCCGCCGTCTCCTATCATTTCGGGAGCAAACAGGGCCTTTACCTGGCGACTGCCGAGTTTCTCGCCGACGCCCTGCTGGCACGTATGGGCCCGATGCTGGCGGAGATCCGCAACGAAAGCGCCGACACCGACGCAGCGGCCGCAGAGACCCTGCTCCGGCGATTGATCCACGGTCTTTCCGACACGCTGTTGAGCGATGGCATTGGCGATGATGCCGCTGGCTTCGTGCTGCGCGAACAGCATCAACCGACCGCAGCCTTCGACATCCTTTACGAGCGCCTGATGGCGCCGATGCAACAGGGGTTTGCGCGCCTCGTCGCACGCATCGACCCGACGATCGACGACGACTCGCGCACCGGGATCCTGGTCACCCATGCGCTGATTGGCCAGATCCTGGCGTTTCGCATGGCACGCAGTACTGTGCTGCGACGCCTCGGACAACCCGCTTTCAGCGCCACCGATGTGGCACGGATCGCCGCACTGACCGGCGACCTGACCTGCAAGGCACTGCACAACGACAACCATCGGAAGCCCACCGAATGAACAAAGCCCCTTTCTCCCGCTGGCGCACACTTTGGGCATTGCCCCCGGTTGCACTCGGCATCCTTGCGGTCGTGTTCATGGCTGGTGGCAGACAGCCGCCCATGAAGCTCGACCGTGGCGAGATCAGTCATGCAGTACGGACCGTCGATGTACAGGCGGTGGACCTGGTGCCTCAGGCCCAGGGCTATGGCGAGGTGCAGCCGGCACGCGTCTGGGCGGCCGTGGCTCAGGTCGCCGGGCGGGTGATCGAGACCCACCCGCGACTGGACAACGGCGAGATCATCCCTGCAGGCACCCCGCTGTTCCGCATCGACCCGGTCGACTACGAACTGAAGGTGGCACAGGCCGGGGCCGAGCTTGCGGAACTCGGGGTACGCGAGGAAAACACCCGCGCCTCGCTGGCGATCGACCAGCGCAACCTGCGCCTCGCGCAGCGTGAGCAGGACAGGGTCGGCGAACTTTCGAACAAGGGTACGGCGTCGAAGAGCGACGTCGACAACGCCGAGCGCACCATGCTCAGTGCACGTATCGCGGTACAGAACACCGAAAACACCCTGTCGCTGCTGCCGACCCAGCGGCGCCTGCTCGAGGCCAAGCTCGCGCAGGCCGAACGCGATCTCGCGAACACCATGGTCAGCGCGCCGTTCAACCTGCGCATCGCCGATCTGACGGTGGAGAAGGACCAGTACGTGGGTGTCGGCCAGACCCTGTTCCGCGGCGACAGCGTCGACCGCGTCGAGGTGGTCGCGCAGGTCGCGATTTCGGCGTTGCGCAACCTGTTCACTGGACGCAATGGGCCGGTCCCGGCGATCGCGGAGATGGACGCCAAGCTGCCTGACTTCACCGGCTTCCGTCCGCTGATCCGCATGGACATGGGCAGCCAGGCCGCCGAATGGGACGCCGAATTCGTGCGCTTCAGCGACCAGGTGGATCCGCACACGCGCACGATCGGCGTCGTGATTGCCGTCGACAGGCCATTGGAGAAAGCGATACCCGGTCAGCGCCCGCCGCTGTCCAAGGGCATGTTCGTCCAGGTGGTGATCAAAGGACACACGCAGCCCGGCCGTATCGTGGTACCGCGCAGCGCGATCCGCGAGGGTCAGGTCTACGTCGTCGGTGACGACCAGCGTCTGCAGGCGCGCCCGGTGGATGTGCTGTTCAGCCAGCAACAGCTGAGCGTCATAGCCGCAGGTGTGAAGGCCGGCGAGCGCCTGGTCGTCGGCGACCTGATACCGGCGGTCCCTGGCATGTTGCTGGACGCGGTACCGGATGAGGCCATGCAGGCACAGATGCTGACCGCCGCGCGGGGTGTGCAATGATCGCCTGGTTCGCCCGCCACCCCACCGCGGCCAATCTGTTCATGGCGGCGATCATGATCCTCGGTGTCGTGGCGCTTCCGGGCCTGCAGCGTGAGACCTTCCCCGAGATCAAGAACGACAAGGTCGAGGTCCGCGTGGTGTACAAGGGCGCCACCACGGGTGAGGTGGAGGATGCGATCTGTCGCCGCATCGAGGATGCGATTGACGGCATCACCGACATCGACGAGACGCGCTGCGAGGCCCGCGAGGGTCTCGGTATCGCCACCGCGGTGATGCGTGAAGGCGCGGACATGACGCGGTTTCTCGACGACGTGAAATCCGAGGTGGACGCCATCAGCGACTTTCCGGACCAGGCGGAGGCACCGGTGGTGCAGGAACTCGGCCGCACCGACGCCGTGGTCTCGGTCGCCATCACCGGGCCACGGGACCCGGTGGCACTCAAGGCCTACGCCGAAGACGTCAAGGCCCGTCTTCAGACGCTGCGTCAGATCGCCACCGTGACCATCAAGGGCTTTTCCACGCACCAGATCCGAATCGAAATCGATGCGGCAACCTTGAGGCGCTACGGACTGTCGGCAGCAGACGTGGCCGCCACGGTACAGCGGCAGAGTATCAGCAGCCCGGCGGGGGAGCTGCTCGGCGATCAGGAAGACGTACTGCTGCGCATCGATGACCAACGCAAGACCGCCGCCGAGTTCGAGGACCTGGTCGTGATCTCCGGCACCAGCGGCGCCGCCATTCGTCTTGGCGAGATCGCGACCATTGCCGACCGTTTCGACCGTGACGAGGAAAAGGTGCTGTTCAACGGCCGGCGCGCGGCCATTCTCGATATCGCCAAGACCCGTGCGCAGGACATCCTTCAGGCATTCACCGCCGTCAGCGAGTTCGTCACCGCAGAAAACGCGCGCGCCCCGGCGGGCATGCAGCTGGTGCTGACACAGGACCGCTCTTCGGTGGTGCGGGACCGACTCCACATGCTGACCACCAACGGCATGCAGGGGCTGCTCGCGGTGTTTCTGGTGCTGTGGTTGTTCTTCAGTTTCCGCTACAGCTTCTGGGTGACCATGGGGCTGCCGGTGTCGTTTCTAGGCGCGCTGTTCGTGCTGCCGATGCTCGGCATTACCATCAACATGATCTCGATGGTCGGCCTGTTGATCGGTGTCGGCCTGCTGATGGACGATGCCATCGTGATCGCCGAGAACATCGCCGCCCGCCTGCACAAAGGTGACAGGCCGCTGGATGCAGCGGTCAACGGCGTCACCCAGGTGCTGCCCGGCGTCCTTTCCTCATTCGCCACCACGCTGCTGGTGTTCGGCTCGCTGGCGTTCATCAGCGGCGAGATCGGGCAGATCCTGCGCGTGGTGCCAATCGTGTTGATCCTGGTGATCACGGTGAGTCTGGTCGAAGCGTTCCTGATCCTGCCCAGCCACCTCGGGCATTCGCTGTCGCACATGAAGTCACGCGACCCGAGCCGCTTCCGCATCGCCTTCGAACGCGGCTTCGCGGATTTTCGCGACCGGCGCTTCGGCCCGCTGCTCCATCGCGCCGTCGACCACCGATACCTGACGATCGGCATCGTCCTGATGCTGTTTCTGCTGGCCGTGGCGATGCCGGTCGGTGGCAAACTGAAATTCACAGGGTTCCCGGACATCGAGGGCGACCTGGTGGAGGCGCGCATCCTGCTGCCGCAGGGTACGCCGCTGGCACGCACCGAGTCCGTGGTCGCCCATCTCACCGGTGTGGTGCGGTCGATCAACGAGGACCTCAGGGCGGACCAGCCCGGCGGGCAGGACCTGGTTCAGAATCTCACCGTGCTGTTCGGCGAAAACCCGGACGCATACGAGACCGGGCCGCACGTCGCCAGGATCGTGGTCGACCTGCTGAGCGCCGAGATCCGCGGCACCACGCTGGACGAGTTTCGCAACCGCTGGCGCGATCAGACCGGCACGATGACCGATGTCATCGCGTTGAAGTTCGCCGAGCCCACGATCGGCCCGGGCGGCCGCGCCATCGATATCCGCCTCACCGGCTCGGATCTCGAACAGATCAAGTCCGCATCGTCGGATCTGCGCCACTGGCTGGAAGGCTACGCCGGGGTGATTGACCTCAGCGACGACCTGAGGCCCGGCAAGCGCGAGTACCACCTGCGGCTCAAAGACAGCGCCGGCGTGCTCGGTCTGGACGCGAACAACCTCGCCAATCAGGTACGCACGGCCTTCCTCGGATTCAAGACCGACGAGTTTCCGCGCGGCCCCGAGACCTACGAGGTGGACCTGCGCCTGTCGGGAGACGACAGGAAGGATATCGACGACCTCGAACAACTCAGTGTCGTCGGCCCCAACAATACCCTGATTCCGCTGCCGGTAGTCGCGGACCTGGTTGAGGCGCGTGGCTGGGCGCGCATCAATCGCATCGACGGCCGGCGCACGGTGACTGTGCAGGGCGACGTCGACCGCGGCCTCGCCAATGCGCAGGAACTGCTCGGGCTGGCAAAGAGCGATATCTTTACCGAGATTCAGGCGCGCTATCCGTCGGTGGTGATCGACGTGCAGGGCGAGAGCAACGAGTCGGCGAAGACCGGCGGCTCGATCGCGCGCAACGTGTTGCTCGGGATGATCGGCGTGTACATGCTGCTGGCCCTGCAGTTCCGAGGCTACCTCGCGCCGGTTGCGGTAATGTCGGTGATCCCGACCGCACTGATCGGCGTGATCTTCGGCCACATGGCGCTGGGCCTCGACCTCACACTGCCGAGCATGGTCGGTATGGCCTCGCTGTTCGGTGTTGTGGTCAACGACTCCATC
>JAGRHB010000117.1:2545-6351 GCA_020445245.1 Gammaproteobacteria bacterium | reverse complement strand
GGTCGATGACATCGATGCCGTGCTGAGTTTTTCCCTGCAACGCAGCTGACGCCCTGCCCGGGTGCGGATCATCAATGCCTGCCGGCCATGGGTCGGGCATATTGATGCGATGTTCCGTCTTCTCCTCTCGTTCCTGATGTTGTCCCTGGTCGGCTGCGAGGCAGAATCGCCAGACCCCGGCCCGGCATCGATCGTCCATGGCCTGGCCGAGCAGGGCGACACCCCGCGCCTGCTTCTGGCCTTGTCCGAACAGGGCGGTGTCGATTCGCGCGACGTCTGTTACCGCACGCCGCTGATGCTGGCCGCACAATTCGGACACCTGGACACGGTCAATGAACTGCTGGCCGCCGGCGCCCGCGTCGATCTGCACGAAAAAGGCTATTACACGGCGTTGATGCTGGCTGCCGGCAACGGCCATACCGAGGTGGTTCGTGTGCTCGCGGCCGCCGGCGCGAACATCGACGAAGTGGAGATCACGCGTGGTTGGACGGCGCTGATCTGGGCCGCCAAGCGCGGTCACCGCGACACGGTGGCGTTGCTGTTGGCGCTCGGCGCCAACCGTGACCTTGTCGATCACCAGGGACGCACGGCGCGCGACTGGGCGTCGGCACAACAGCCGGCATTGGCAGCCCTGTTCTGATCGGTCTGGATTCAGATCCGGGGCAGGGGATGGCCGATCGCCTCGCCCATCCTGACTGCGGCGGCGGTGTCGAGACCCTCGTCCCACGCTGCTACACCGGCCGGCATCAGGGTGATTACTGTCGAGCCCATGTTGAACCGCCCGATCTCTTCGCCGGTACCAAAGTGCCGACGTTCGGTGTCACGGTACACCCAGCGCGTCGGCTGATCCCGTTCGCCACGGACTTCGCCGTGCCACACGGTTTCCATACTGCCGACGAAGATTGCCCCGACCAGGATTACAGCCATCGGTCCGAGATCGGTCACGAAGTGACAAATCACGCGCTCGTTGCGTGCGAACAGCCCGGGTACGAGCTGGGCGGTCGCGTCGCTGACACTGAACAGCTCGCCGGGCACGAACACCATCGATTCGAGCGTGCCGGCTAACGGCAGGTGCACGCGGTGGTAGTCCCTGGGCGACAGGTAGACGGTCGCAAACAGTCCATCGTGAAACGCCGCAGCCTTTTCCTTGTCGCCGGCAAGCAGCGCGAGCAATTCGAACTCGTGGCCCTTGGCCTGCAAAAGGCGCTTGCCACGAATCCTGCCAATCTGGCTGATCCTGCCATCGGCCGGTGAGACCACGGCGCCCTCGGCTATCGGTCTGCTGCCCGCCTTCAGGGCGCGGGTGAAAAAGGCGTTGAAGCTCGGATAGGCGGATGTATCCGGCTGTTCCGCCTCGCTGAGATCCACGCCGTAACGCCTGACAACCTGGCTGATCAGCAGGTCTTTCAAGCTGGGTGTGGTTGCGCGTGCCAGGCGGTACATGCCGGCAGCCAGCAGGTGTTGCGGCAGGATGCGCAACAGATCTGTAGACAGGCGATCCAGTATGGTCGGTTTGGCCGGATCCGGCATGTGCTCTGTCACTCCACGAAATCGATAATGGTGCCGATGTTGCGCGCCATGATAGCGGCTTGCTCGTGCGGAATCAGTGCCCAGTTCCGGCGTTCCGGCGAGACCAGGATGGCGTTGGCCTGGTTGCCACTGCACCAGCCGTTGCCGACCGGCAGGATACCGAGTTGCGCGCTGAGTTCATCCAGTCGGCTTTGATCGCCGGTGATCACATCGACCCACTCCCGTGCAGCGGTGAACGCATGCTGTGCGGCAGCGTCGGGCAAGTCGTAGGCCAGCACGCTCAGGCGCAGCCGTGCCTGGATGGACGGGCGGGCCGCGAGGCGGTTGAATACGAAGCTATAGTGATCGAGCAGCTGGCTGCAGGCGGGCTCACGCGTATCGGCGGCCAGGAACAGGCGCCAGACGGGCGAGGCATGGTCTGCGCCGGGGATCGCCAGATCCGAGGGGAAAATGACCTGCTGCCCAGCCGGGTATACCACAGCGGACAGGTTCTCGAGTGGCTGTCGCTGCCAGTACTGCCCGAGGTAATAACCACCGACCAGACTGCTCAGTGCCGCCAGGATCAGAATCAGGCGTGCCTTGGGGCTACGCCGCATGGCTCTGCCCACCCCCGGTTCAGGCGTTCAGGATCTTCTCGGCCGCCGGCAGTGCCATGCCGTGATTGACCGGAGCGCCCATGTCCGCGAGTACACCGTCCAGCGCCGCCAGGCAGCGTGTAATGTTCTCGATACGGCTGCTGTAGCCCATCAGGCCGATGCGCCAGACCTTGCCGGCCAGGTCACCGAGGCCGGCACCGATCTCCAGGTGGTGTTCTTCGAGCAGCCGCCGGCGTACCGCGGCGTCGTCCACGCCTTCCGGTACCGCCACCGCGTTTAGCTGCGGCAGACGGTGCGCCGCATCGACGATGAACGTCAGTCCCATCGCCTCAAGTCCGGCTTTGAGTGCCTCGTGGTTGTTCTGGTGACGCGCCCAGGCGTTCTCCAGGCCCTCCTCCTGGACCATCAGCAGGGACTCATGCAGTGCGTACATCGCATTGACCGGCGCCGTGTGGTGATACGCGCGTCGTGCACCCTGGCCCCAATAGCCCATGATCAGGTTCATATCGAGAAACCAGCTCTGCACCTTGTGGCTGCGGTTGCTGATCTTGTGTTGGGCGCGTTCACCGAAGCTGACCGGCGAGATACCCGGGATGCAAGACAGACACTTCTGGGTCCCGGAGTAGACGGCATCGATCGCCCATTCGTCGACCATGAGCGGGGTGCCGGCAAGCGAGGTCACGGCGTCGACGATCGCCAGGCAATCGTGTTTGTGCGCCAGTTCAACCAGTGTCTTCGCGTCGGACTGGGCGCCGGTGGATGTCTCCGCATGCACGAACGCGACTGCAGTCGCGTCCGGGTGCGCCAACAGGGCGTCCTCCAGTTTCTGCGGATCGACCGCGCTGCCCCAGGCGTCCTGCACCAGGACCACCTCGGCGCCGCAACGCTCGGCGTTCTCCTTCATGCGTCCGCCAAACACCCCGTTTTGGCACACGATGACCTTTTCACCAGGTTCCAGCAGGTTGACGAAGCAGGCCTCCATGCCGGCGGAACCGGGCGCCGATATCGGCATTGTCAGCGCATTCTCCGTCTGCATGACGTATTGCAGCAGTGCCTTCACCTCATCCATCAGGTCGATGAATCGCGGGTCCAGGTGCCCGATCGTCGGCCGCCCGAGTGCCTCCAATATTCGCGGCGGCACGTCGGAGGGACCCGGGCCCATCAGGGTGCGGAGTGGCGGATGGAAGGCGCTGAAGGACATGATGCAACCCGATAAGATCATTGCTGGGAGCGGGCGAGTATAGTGAGCGCGGCAAATCGCGATCAAGCGCAATCACCCCGTACGGCCGGTCCGGGACGATATCCTGCGTCTTTCGGGGGCGAATCACCGCATGGCCGACAACGCCGGATAGCGGGGTGCGGAAGGGAAGCTGTCTAGGGTTCCATTGCCAGAAGCGCGGCGATCTTCTTGCTGCTCCACAGGCCGCCGCCGGGTGCTGGGCGGCCGGCATCGTTCCACAGCTGTGCGGTCTGCTCGGCCGAAATACGGTTCATCTCCAGCTCCGCGGCCTCGTGCCGCAGTGCCTCGATATAGGCCTTTTCGCCAACCAGCTGGATCAGCTGGCCGAGGCTCAGCGTCAGACCGTGTTTGTCATTCAGCGTATCGATGACGTCTTCCACCGGCATCGCACGCAGCAGTTCGGTGGCAACACCGCTGAGGTCGGGCAGTTCGCTCTTGCG
>JAGRHB010000117.1:0-2446 GCA_020445245.1 Gammaproteobacteria bacterium | reverse complement strand
CGGCGGCATCCGCAAGGTGACGTCTTTCAAGCGCTGGCGAACCAGCGGGACCACATTGCGAGTGTCGGCGCTGGCCAGATGCGGGAAATGTTCGTTGAAGCGCGCGATAGCGTCCACGACGACGGTGGTGGTCTCCATCTTCTTCCACACGTCGTGAGCGGGTATCCATTCGCCGCCGAAGCAGATCATCGGCTCTTCGGCAGGTGGGCCTTTCTTCTGGTTGGGCATTGGGCTCGCAGTCCTCTCCCGGGGTTTGATCACTAGCGGCGACGGCTGGCCGAACTTGAGCCGCTGCCCGTGGATCGCGGCGCGGATGCGCGTTTTATCCGGGTAGGGTGATGCGGACCCTCGCGCCACCGGGGTCTGCCGACAGGATCTGCAACTCGCCTCTGTACTGCCGCACGATCTCGCTGACCACGGCGAGACCGATGCCTTCCCCAGGGTGCCGCTGGTCGGCTCGCTCGCCACGCTGCAGCAGGCGGCTGATGTCCGAGTTGCGGAAACCCTCGCCATCGTCCTCGACATCCAGGTGCAGCCGGTCGTCGGCCAGGGTCGCGGTGACCGAGACCCGCGTGCGGCAATGTTTGTAGGCGTTTTCCAGCAGGTTGCCGAGCAGTTCGAAAAGGTCGCCCTCGTCGGCGCGAATCTGCAGATCGGGTGGGACCCGAAGGCTGCATTGCACCGCACGGTCGCGATGCACCTTGTCCAGGCTGGCACACAGGCGCCGCAGGATGGGGGCGAGCAGGATCGGGCGGGTCACGCTGCTGGCACCAGCCACTGCGGCCCTTTGACGCTGGTAGCTGACGATCTCGTCGATGCGGGTGGTCTGTTCGCTGATCAGGCTGCACAGCGCAGGGTCGGTGTTTTGTTCGGCCGTACCACGCAGCACCGCCAGCGGTGTCTTCATGCTGTGCGCGAGATCGGCGAGGCTGTTGCGAACGCGCTCCTGACGCCTTCGGTTCTGCTCGATCAGCGAGTTGAGGTTGTTGCTCAGGCCATCAAGTTCGCGGGCGACCGGGCCCTCCACCATTGTTGCCTCACCTGCCTCGATGCGCTGCACGGCGGCACTCATGTCGTGCAGTGGCGCCAGCCCCCAGCGTGCGGCGAGGACCTGTGCGACCAGCAGCAGCAACGCCACCCCGCCCAGCCAGCGCCACAGTGTGCCGCGGAAGCTCGCCAGCTCGGCATCCAGGGCGCCCCGGGTGATGGCCACCGAGAGCGCGTAGTCGATCGCTTCGCCGCGGTTGTCCTCCCACGCGACCCCCTGGGTGAATATCGCGAGTTCGGTGGTGATGTGAAAACGGATCTCCCCGGGTCTGGCGTCCTCGACCAGCGGCGCGGGGCGTCCGAGCATGGAACCGGACCGCCAGTGGTAGGTCCCGCTGTCGCCGCGGATTTCGGCATACAGGCCGGAGTCAGGCTGGTTGAAACCCGGCGCCGCCAGCGATGACGGCAGGCGCATGTGCCCGCGCTCGTCTTCCTGGGCGGCGGTCAGAAGGGTGTAGACGTGCGCCTGCAGCTGCTCGCGGACCGCGGTCTCGGCACTGTTGCGGAATGCACGGTCGAGCGCCGCGCCGGCCAGGCCGAGGAACGCGACCAGGATCAGCAGATTGCTGATCAGCAGACGATGGGTGATCGAGCGGCTCACGCCCCGCCGTTATCTCTGTTCAGGCGATAGCCACGGCCGCGCAGGGTCTCGATCGGTCTGCGGTTGCCGTCGGGGTCGACCTTCTTGCGGATGCGTCCGACCAGCACCTCGACCACATTGCTGTCACGGTCGAAATCCTGATCGTAGATGTGTTCGGTCAGCTCGGTCTTCGAGACCACCTTGCCGGCATGCAGCATCAGGTATTCCAGGATGCGGTACTCGTGCCCGGTAAGCGAAACCTCAGTGCCCGCGCTGCGCACGGTCTGTGCCACGGTGTCGATGTCGATTCCGGCGAAGCTGAGCAGCGGCGTGCTGTGACCGGCGGCGCGGCGCAGCAGGGCATTGACCCTGGCCATCAGCTCTTCATTGTGGAAGGGCTTGGTGAGGTAGTCGTCGGCGCCGCTCTCCAGCCCCTCGACCTTGTCCTGCCATGCATCACGTGCGGTCAGAATCAGTATCGGGAAGGGTCGTTGCAGTGCGCGCAGCTGGCGGATCAGTTCAATACCGGACATGCGGGGCAGACCGAGGTCGATGATCGCCAGATCCATCGGATATTCGCGCCCCAGGTACAGGCCGGTCTCGCCGTCGGCTGCGGCATCGACAGAGTAACCCCTGCCTTTGAGCTGGTCACCCAGCTGCGCCAGCAAGGTCGGTTCGTCTTCAACGATCAGGATGCGCATTGCATCGACCCCGGGCTAGCGCTGTGGACGACGCTCGTCGCGTCCCGAATCAGGATCCACACGCAGGCGTTTCACCCGCCCGTCCTTGGTCAGGATACGAATGTTGTATGACTCGCGG
>JAGRHB010000116.1 GCA_020445245.1 Gammaproteobacteria bacterium | reverse complement strand
CTTCGCGAAATCGATGTTGTACCAAGTGTACCCCAGGCCAACACTGAAGTTGTCGGTGAACCAGTACTCCGTGTCGAGGCGCGCGTCGACCAGGCTGCCAGAGTATTCGTCGTATTCGAGTCCGAAATAGTTCAGGTGCCCCCCCACGACCCATTTGGGAGTGATCGCGTACCCTGCCTGCAAGCCGAAAACAGGCAGAGGGCCCGATGCCGTCTCAGCCTCGGCAGCAGACGCCACTGGTGTCGGTACACCACCGGGCGGGGTCACCGTGGCGCTGCCGGTGAACCCGATCGTGGCATCGAACCAATGCACCCCGACAGAGGCGGAAAGCTCCAGGTCATCTGTTTTGTAGAACGAATAGGCGTAGCTGATCGGAATCAGCCGCCAGTCGAACTCGGTGGTGATCGTTGCGTTGGCGTCGAATACGTAGGTGCCTTCCGGGGTGTCAACGGTGAAACTGCTGGAACTCATCCCGACCGAGCTGCGCTCGAAATCGTAGTAACCCAGGACTACCCGGTGCCGCGGCGCAAAGCGCCAGCCCAGCTCGCCGCGAAAAGTGGCCTGCTGATCGTCGAGGCCGAGCGCATCCTCGAGATTGACCGACGTTCCGCCATTCGGGCCGGACAGCGTCGCGGTCGTATCGAAGTCACTCAGAAACGTGCCCAGCCTGATGCTGACTGTTTCCTCGCCAAAACCCACGGCCTGGGCCTTTGCGCCCGTCATCAGCAGCACGATTGCAAGGCCGGCCGTCTGAAAAAGGCCTCTCGGATTGATCATGTCCACGATTCTCCTGATTAAGCGCCACAGCTTTGCAGTGGACCCAAAAAATGCACAGCATACAAGTGGTTTTTTCCGTTCCGATCACGTCGACGCTCTGCTCGGAAGAGGCGGGTTCGCCCCATCTTCCTGCCACCGTGCGACTGCAGGCTGGCTCTGTACAGAGCGATCTCTTCCTTACCTGACCGATCACCTGCAGTGTGTCCGGCAGCTCCTGGGCCTTACGAGTCTGCGCGTGCAAAAAAACCCGTGCGAGTTGCTCTGTGTCCACCGGTGCCGGCTGCTGCGCCAATGCATCACGCAGTGCCTTGACCTGGTCCGGCAGCGTCTTCGGCCATGCCAGCTTCCCGATCCCGACGGCCGGGGTCTTGCGTTCACCGGGTTCGAGCGGGACGGAACCGATCGGTTCGCCGCCGGGATGCTGATACCCGGGACGCAGCCAGCGCGCCGGGCCGCGCGCCTCTTCGGAGGCGCATTATGCGTTGAGGTCGACCAGACGTTGCAGCAGCTCTTCTTCTAGGCGTTGTCTTCGCTGTCTTGTGCCGCTGGCACCGGTCGTTCCCGGTCGAGCAGCTCGGTGAGCTGAGCTGGTAGTCGGCGCGTTCCGTGCCGTCGGCATCATGCCGACGCCGGATGAATCGTTCGAATGCGCTATCGGTGGGTGCGTCCATTCGACCGGCCGCCTCCCTTCCAGGGGTCACGCCGTCAATTTGGACGCCTGGTCACGTCGGGGGCACACAGGCCCGGCGCCCTTCCGCAAGGCGTCGGTGGAGGAAACACCGGGCAACAAAAAAGGCCTTCGATCGCTCGAAAACCTTTTTGGATATGGTGGGGCGTGCAGGATTCGAACCTGCGACCAATTGATTAAAAGTCAACTGCTCTACCAACTGAGCTAACGCCCCGAATAACCGTCTGCGTTGGCTTTGCGCCAAGAAAGAGCGCGCATTATACAGAAACAGGCACCCTGCTCAACCCGTTTATGGCCGTTTTCAGACTGCCTCCAGCCGGCGCAGGCGCTCCGGCAACAGGCGCAAATCGACCAGGCCGGTGAGCAGCGCCTTGCCCAGGGTGGCCTCATCCTCGTAGACCATCTTGTAGTACTGCACTTTCATCGTCAGCGCGCTGCCGAGGAAGATCGCCGCGAAGGTGATGATCGAGCCGACGGCCAGGGTGGACACACCGGTGATCGCCTGCCCCACGGTGCACCCCATCGCCAGGGTGCCGCCGAAACCCATCAGGACGGCACCGATCACGTGGTTGACCGCATCGCGGACCGAACTGAACCATTCGATGCGGAAACGCCGTGTGACCAGTGACCACAACAACGAACCCAGCACCACGCCGGCCACGGCCATCACTCCAAAATTGAGCAGCGCGCGCTCGAAGCCGCCAGCCACGTAGGCCATCGTCTGACCGATCGGGTTGATGAAGGTAAACGACTGCGCCGCCAGCGGACGCCCCTGCGCCGGCTTGCCGGCCTCCGAGTCGGCCATCATGTCCCACTGGTCGTAATAGGTCGCCAGCGTGATCTGGCCATCCATCGAATCGACCCGGATGTTGCTGCTCAGGTACCAGGCGGCGACCACCGCCAGGCCCACGACCAGGCCGCCGAGGATGTTGTCGCGGCTACCGCGAAAATCGGTGGACCGGAACGCGAACCAGACCAGCAGCGCGCCCAGCCCGAGGCCGATCAGCAGGCGCGCCAGCGCGGCCGAACCGCCACCGAGCAGGCGACCGAGGTCCTGCGAGGGGCCGACATTGGCAGACAGCGGACGGATCCAGTCGTAGAACAGCACGCTCATCAGGGTCTGGTCCGAGCCGGGGAACGGGCTGATCATGAAATAGGCGATGACCGCGATGATCAGGAACACGACGATCGATTTGAGATTGCCGCCGCCGATGCGGATCAGCGTCTTGTTGCCGCAACCGCTGGCGAGCGTCATGCCGATGCCGAACAGCAGGCCACCGAGGATGTTCTCTGCCCACAGCAGGCTGCCGGCCCGGTACGGCGGAAAGGTGTTGCTGACATCGACCAGGCCGCTGTATTCGAGGATCGCGACACCCAGCAGGCTGACGGCGATCGCGAACAACCAGGCGCGCATACGCCCGGTGTCGCCCATATTGACCAGGTCGGACACCGCACCCATGGTGCAGAAATTGGTCTTGTTGACCACCACGCCCATGACCAGGGCGATCGCGAAGGCACCCCACAGCAGCGCGGACTCGGCTGCGATGAAATTGTCGAACAGCATCTCTCGGTCCTCTCGTCACCCCGACCCGCAGGCGGGATTCGTTGTCGTCCGCCCGAGATTACCCAATCGCAGGCAGGCGGGCCAATGCCTCAGGTGCGATAGCGGGTCGGATCGTCGATCCCGGCGGCGTGGAAGCCGGCGGCGCGCAGCCTGCAGGAATCACACATACCGCAGGCGACACCGTTTTCATCCGCCTGGTAACACGACACCGTCAGGGAATAATCGACCCCGAGACCGACGCCGGTGCGAATGATGTCGCCCTTGCCCATGTCGATCAGCGGGGCATGCACGCGAAACCTCCCGCCCTCGACGCCAACCTTGGTCGCCAGGTTGGCGAGCTGCTCGAAGGCTGCGATGAACGCTGGCCGGCAGTCTGGATAGCCCGAATAGTCGACCGCATTGACGCCGACGAACAGGTCGGTCGATCCGAGTACCTCGGCCCAGCCCAGCGCGAGCGCCAGGAACACGGTGTTACGCGCCGGGACATAGGTCACCGGGATGCCGGCGCTGCCTTCCGTCGGCACGGCGATGTTGCTGTCGGTGAGCGCCGACCCGCCGATCGCGTCCAGCGACAGCGGCAGCACCTTGTGCTCGACAGCGCCGAGCGCCGTCGCCACGCGCCTCGCCGCCGCCAGCTCGGCGCGGTGGCGCTGGCCATAGTCGAGACTCAATGCATGACAGGCGAAACCGTCGGCACGCGCCATCGCCAGCACGGTCGCCGAGTCGAGTCCGCCGGACAGCAGGATCACCGCCTTGCGCACAGAATCACTCATCGCCCTGGCTCACCACCCCATAGCAGCTTGTGCAGCTGCAGCTGGAAGCGCACATCGAGGCGGTCACGCAGAATCCAGTCGGCAAGCAGCGCCGGTGCCAGTTGCCCGGCGACCGGCGAAAACAGCACCTCGCAGCGCGTGTTCAGGTTGCGGCTGCGCAGCACGTCACGGCTCCAGAGGTAGTCGGCCTCGTCGGCAATGACGAATTTGACCTGATCCTGCGGGTGCAGATGGTCGATGTTGGTGTACAGGTTCCTGCCGCACTCACCCGAGGCGGGTGTCTTGAGGTCCATCACCTTGACCACACGAGGGTCCACCGCAGAGACATCAAGCGCGCCACTGGTCTCCAGCGACACCCGGTAGCCGGCATCACACAAGGCACGCAGAAGGGTCAGGCATTGCGGCTGCGCCAGGGGCTCGCCACCGGTCACGGTGACGTAACGGGCGTCAAAACCGGCGACCTGCTCGAGGATCGCATCGATGTCCCACCACTCGCCGCCCTTGAACGCGTAGGCGGTGTCACAGTAGCCGCAACGCAGCGGGCAGCCAGTCAGACGAATGAACGCCGTGCGCCAGCCGACGCTCGCGCTCTCACCCTGCAGGGAATGGAAGATCTCGGTGATGCGAAGTCGCGACATGAACCCATGCTGCCCCGGATCGGGCAGATCTACCTGCCGGACTGCTCGAGTCTCTGACGCGCAAGACCGGCCGCCGGTGAATCGGGGTAGTCCCTGAGCACCTTCTCATAGCTGGCGCGGGCGGCATCGTTGTTGCCGGCCGCCTGTTGCAGGCGACCGATCTTGAACAGCGCGCCCGGCGCCTTGGTGCTGTCGGGATAGCGGCTGACCACCACCTCGAAAGCCTGCAGCGCCTCGGCGTTGTGCTGCGACACATAGTGCGACTCGCCGAGCCAGTACTGCGCATTCGGCGCAAGTTCATCCTGCGGATACTTCTTGAGGAACACCGCAAACGCCTTGGCCGCATCCTGATAGCGCTTCTGTTGCGGACTGAGCAGGTCGTAAGCGGCCTGGTACTCGGCCTGCACCTGTGCCCTGTCGACCCTGGCAGGATCCACTGCGGCCACTGGATTCCCGACCGGCTCCGGCGCCGCAGGCAGCGCATCAGCAACGGCAGCGTCAGCAGCAATCGGTGCGGCAGCGCCCTGCCCGGCACTCAGGCGCTGATCCATGTCGATATAGATATCGCGCTGCTTGCGCTTGAGTTGCTCGATCTCGTTGCCGAGGCTCTCGATCGAGCCACGCAGCTGGCGGTTCTCACGCCGAACCTCGTCGAGCTCCATCGTCAGCTCGGTGATGCGGTTGACCCGGCGTTCGAGCAGTTCCAGGCGCTGCGCCGTCGTCAACTCCGCGGCCGGCGCGAACACCGGCAGCAGAGCAATGACGAGCAACGTGACGAGGCGCAGCGTCATCCTGCAGAACCGATCAGTAGACCAGAACGGCGCGACGGTTCTCGGCCCACGAAACCTCGTCGTGGCCCAGCGAGGCCGGCCGCTCTTCACCATAACTGATGGTGTTCAGCTGTGAATCAGCCACGCCCTCTGCCTCGAGGAAGCTCTTGACCGCGTTGGCACGCCGCTCACCCAGCCCGATGTTGTACTCGCGCGAGCCGCGCTCGTCGGCATGCCCCTCGATCACGACACTCGCCGAGCGGTTGCTGTTCAGATAGGCCGCGTGTGAACGCAACACGTCGATGAATTCGCTGCGGATGCTGCTCTGATCGAAGTCGAAGTAGATCGTCTTCGTGTAAAGAAGACTATTGGGGTTATCGAGCGGATTGCCGGTCCAGGTGCCGCCGGCACCAACGCCCGACGTGGTCGCACCCGATCCGCCGCGGTCCTCGATGGCTGCGCCGGCGTCGTCCTTGGTTCCGGTACTTGAACAGCCGGCAAACAGCAACGCCGACATGACGACGGCCACCCAGGCCGAACTGTGGGATTTCATCTAACGACTCCTATCCTGTTGGTGATACGGCGACCATACGGGTTCTCGTACGTCGCCCTCTTGGAGACGCAGGCGCTGCTGCACACGACCATCGGTCGAGACGGCAGCCAATACACCTTTGTCGTTTACCCGCGTGGCATAAATTATCATGCTGCCATTCGGTGCGAAACTCGGCGACTCATCGAGTCGCCCGGTGCTCATCACGCGATAGTCACGTGTTGCCAGGTCCAGCGTGGCGATGCGGTACTGGCCGTCCACACGCGTGACCATCGTCAGCATGCGTCCATCCGGCGCAAACGATGCACGTGCGTTGTAGCTGCCCTCGAACGACACCCGGCTCGCCTCACCACCACTGACCGAAACCTTGTAGATCTGTGGCGAACCACCGCGATCGGACGTGAACACCAGTGACTTGCCGTCCGGCGCCCACGCCGGCTCGGTGTCGATGGCGCCATGCCTTGTCAGGGCGCGCAGGCTGCGCCGCGCGATATCCATGACGAAGATGTCGGGATTGCCGTCCTTGGACAACGTGAGCGCGAGGAAGCGGCCGTCCGGTGACCACGCCGGTGCGCCGTTGATGCCTTTGAACGAG
>JAGRHB010000115.1 GCA_020445245.1 Gammaproteobacteria bacterium | reverse complement strand
TTCAATGCACGTTGCGAGGCCAAGGGAGTGGAGCGCGAGGTGAGCCTGTTCATGCTGCAACACGAACCGCTCGAGGACGGTGACTACGTCATCGTCCATGTCGGCTATGCGATACAGAAGGTCAGCCCCGAGGAGGCCGCGACGGCCTGGAAGATCTACGACGAGATGCTCGCCCTGGAGAGCAGCGGGCCTGCCTGACCAGTTCGCTACCGCCGATCCCCGCGCCCCGGTATCCCTCACGATCCCCCGACGGATCGGGCCGGGGTGCTCATGCGCGGTAGGACCTTTCCACTGTGTCGCGAGTCAGAATGCCGTAGATGCGGTAGATGCCCGGTGCAGTCATGCGCCGTACCAGCAGAGCCTCGGCACTGCCCTTCTCGAACGCCATCCACGCCTCCTGAAGATTTGCCTGCAGGTCGATCGCCTCGATGTCATAGCGTTCTGCCGGAATCGACAGCAGGTCGATGTCTTCCGCATCTTTCTCGCGAGCGTCATTACCCGGTGTTTCGATGAACTTGGCCAGCTCCACGGCGGGCATCAGTACCGACTGTGAATGTTCCGCGTCGATCAGCAGGTAGGCGGGGGCCTGGTCCAGGAGCTCTCTGGCCTTTTCCCGTGAGACATGCTGATGCACGCGGGAAAAACTGCGATTCATCACGCCGGCCACACCAATCCGTCGCAGCGCCTGAAACACAGGGCTGGCGGTATAGTCCAGACCGTTGGCCTGCAACATGGTCACGAACAGCGAGTCTTTGCCGAACACCTCCTTTGACGTAATTCCGGCGGCGACCACCGCCAGCATTCCAGGGAGGATGATCTCCGGATTGTCGGTCAATTCGAGCATCGCGGTCAGTGCGGCGAGTGGCGCCTGCAGGCTGCCTGACATCATTGCGCCCATACCGAGCAAGGCAAAGAAGCCGACATGACCTTCGAGGCCGAAAGGCGTCAGTGCGGCAAGTTCGGCGACCAGGGCACCGAGCATCGTACCGATGAACAGCGCCGGGCCGATCACGCCACCGGGCACCCCCAGACCGATGCACAGGGATGTCGCAAGCAACTTGCCGGCCATCAGCAGCCCCAGCATGGCGATCGCATAACTACCGCGGGCCGCCACGTCGACCGAGTCGTAACCGATACCCATTACCTCCGGGATATGCCAACCGATGGCGCCAACCAGTAGCCCCGCCAGCGGCATTCGCCACCAGATGGGCAGTTCACGGCTGTGGTGCGCGACGAGTTTGACCGCCTGAATGAACAGCGCAGATGCCACACCGGCGGCAATACCCAGCACCAGGACGATCGCCAACTCGTGCAGCGGACCCATGTGCATATCCGGCCAGGCGAATGCCGACTGGCTGCCCAGCACCACACGCGACAGCGTGGTTGCACTGACGGCGGCGAGTATCACCGGAATAAAGCTGGCGACACTGTACTCCATCATCACAACCTCGAGAGCGAACACAACGCCGGCCAGCGGAGTATTGAACGAGGCCGCGATCCCCGCAGCCGTTCCGCAACCGACCAGCGCCCGCACCACGTTGTGCGGTAGCGACAGATGCTGCCCGAGCAGACTGCCGGAGGCGGCACCGAGGAAGATATGCGGTCCCTCACGCCCGACCGAATGCCCCCCGATGATCGCCAGCGCTGCACCGAAGAACTGCAACAGGAAGGCACGCCAGGTGCAATCGCCCTGGTGATAAGCCATGCGTTCCATCACCCGGGCGACGCCGAGCATGTGCACGCCTTTGGCAAACCATCGGAATGTTGCGGCGAGAAGCAACGCCGCCAACACGGGCAGCAGCACGCGCGCCCAACCGGGCAGTGCCTCGAAGTTTTCCGGACCCTCGCCGGGCAGAATACCGTCCTGAACGCCTTCGACGAACAGACGGAACAACACGATGACGCCACCGGCGAGAAGGCCGGTCAGCAGTCCGAGTGCCGCCAACGGCAACAAGGCATCCGGTCGCGACAGGCGAATCCGCGACTCATCGAGCCATGCAGACCAGGCCTCTCTGATCTCCTTCAACACCCCTGCACCCATGACCCAGCTACCTGTTGCGCCTGCGCTGGCATTCCATGAAATTTCGACCTCAACTGGAACTGGTGCAAATCCGGGCATCGCCTCTTCAAACAGGGCCACGCTGAAGTTCGGTGCCAGGCGGCAGCAACTCTCCGACACCGGCCACGATCAACGAGAGTATCGCGAAGTCGAAGACATTGCCGGCCTTGAACTCCGCAATGATCTGTTCGTGGCGATCCAGCATCGGCCGACTCCGACGCACCCAATGCTCGAGGATACCGCGTGGGCTGCGCTCCTTCTGCCGCGAACGCAGGATCTCGGCGGTGAGGTCTCGACGGTGGCGGTTGAGCGCCGCCTGCAGCTTGGTACGCGCCAACAGATGCCAATGTGTCTGCACCGACAGTGCGGCAATCTGGCGCCGGATCCAGTCCAGGTCGAGATTGTGATTCAAGGCCGAATACACCCAGGCGGTCGACACGGCGTCCAGACCGGTCGAGCGCGCCACTTCAACGATGTCCAGAGCCGCCGACATCGGCGCCAGACCACCGATCCTCTGCGCCAGGTCGCGTGGTACTCCACCGCCAGTCAGATGGCGCACCCTGCGTTCGAATTCCGCCTTGTCCTGTGCGGCCAACGGCCGCGGCATTGCCTCCCATAGCTCAGTCACACCCGCATGGAAGCGCGCCTTCAGCACCCCCATATCGAGACAGTCCTTGTAGTTGCGCAGCACCGAGGTCAACGCCTGCTCCAGGAATTCCGCGACACTGGCGAACATCTCCAGCTGCAGTGCGGCCGGGACCTTGTTGTCCAGCGCCGCGATCTGGCGCCACACACTGTCGGTGTCGAAAATCGCGCTTGCCACAAGATAAGCACGCGCCACACCTGCGATATCCGAGCCCACTTCTTCGCGCACCCGGAACCCGATCCCGGGACCGACATGATTGGCGATTTCCCCGCCGATCAATGTGGCGATGATCTCGCGCCGCAGACGGTGTCGAGCGATTTCGTCCGCATAGCGCTCACCCAGCCTCTCGGGAAAATACGCAATCAGGCGATCGAGCACGAAGGGGTCATCAGGGATATCCGATGCAACGATCGATTCAAAATAGCTCATCTTGCTGTAGGCGAGCAGCACCGCGACTTCGGGCTTGCTGAGGCCCTGCCCCAATGCCAGCCGTTCGGTCAGTGCCTTTTTGTCCGGGAGTCCCTCCAACCTGCGGTTGAGGCGGCCGCTCTGTTCCAGCAGATCGATGAAGCGCGCCTGTTCGTACAGCCGCTGTGCTCCGCCTGTGGCCACCAGGCTGATCGCCAGGGTCTGCGCATAATTGTCGCCCAGCACCAGTCGGGCCACATCGTCGGTCATGTCGGACAGCAGCAGATTGCGCTGCTTCGTCGTCAGGTCGCCGCCGGCAACCAGCTTGTCGAGCAGTATCTTGATGTTGACCTCGTGATCCGAACAATCCACACCAGCAGAGTTGTCGATCGCGTCGGTGTAGATATGCCCGCCACGCAGCGCAAACTCGACACGGGCGAGCTGGGTGAATCCGAGGTTGCCACCCTCGCCGACGACGCGGCAACGCAGTTCCGTGGCGTCCACGCGAAGGCCGTCGTTGGCCTTGTCGCGCGCCTGCTCGTGTGTCTCGGATGACGCCTTCACATAGGTGCCGATGCCGCCATTCCATAGCAGATCGACAGGCGCGGTCAACATTGCCCGGATCATGTCGTTCGGCGTCACACGATCGGACTTGAGCCCGAGCATCGCCTTGACCTCGGGACTCACATCAATCGATTTGGCCTCGCGCGCATAGACGCCACCGCCGGGCGAGATCAGGCGCGAGTCGTAGTCGGACCAGGAGGAACGCGGCAGGCCGAACAATCTCGCCCGCTCCTCGAACGAGGTGGCGGCATCCGGCGTGGGATCAAGAAAGATATGCTGATGGTTGAACGCACCGAGCAGACGGATACCCGTCGACAACAGCATCCCATTGCCGAACACATCGCCGGCCATATCGCCGATGCCCATGACCGAGAACTCGGTGGACTGGGTATCGACGCCGAGTTCACGGAAATGCCGCTTGACCGATTCCCAGGCACCGCGCGCGGTGATCCCCATCGCCTTGTGGTCGTACCCCGCCGAGCCGCCGGAGGCGAACGCGTCACCGAGCCAGAATCCATATTCGACCGACACCTGGTTGGCGATGTCGGAGAAGGTCGCCGTTCCCTTGTCAGCCGCAATCACCAGGTAGGGGTCGTCTGCATCATGCCGGACCACGCCCGGCGGCGGCACCACTGAGCTACCGTCCAGATTGTCGGTGAGGTCGAGCATGCCCCGCAGCAGCGTCTTGTAGCAGGCGATGCCCTTCTCCATCCGCTGTTCCCGGTTGTCGGCAGTGGCAGCCCTTCTGACCACGAAGCCGCCCTTGGAGCCGACCGGCACGATGACCGTGTTCTTTATCATCTGCGCCTTCATCAGCCCCAACACCTCGGTACGGTAGTCCTCCATGCGGTCTGACCAGCGCAGACCACCGCGGGCCACCCGTCCACCACGCAGATGCACGCCCTCCATCTGCGCGGAAAACACGAAGATCTCGAACATCGGCCGTGGCAAAGGCATACCGTCGACCTGACTCGGATCAATCTTGAACGACAGATAGCTGCGCGGTATGCCGTCCACCTCTTCCCGGTAGAAGTTCGTGCGCAGCGTGGACTGGATCAGGTTGAGAAAAAGCCGCAGGATACGGTCTTCATCCAGGCTCGATACCCCCTCGAGCAGTGACTCGAACTCCGCATTGCACTGCTCCGCTGCATCACCAGCCGGGTCTTCGCCGGGGCGGAAGCGCAGCCGAAACAGCTGATGCAGGACACGCACCACATGCGGGTGGCGGTTTAGCACCCCAATGACATAGGCCTGCGTATAGGGTGCCTTGATCTGGTGCAGGTAGCGGCTGTAGGCCCGGAACAGCATGGCCTCCTTCCACGCCAATTCGGCGCGCAGCACCAGACCGTTGAATCCGTCGTCGTCGATCTCCCCGTCCCAGGCCCTGACAAAGGTGTCGACAAAAAGCTGCCGGGTTGCAGCAGTGACCTCACCGGCACCGGCGGTGCGCCGCGTCGCGAAATCGTGGATCCACACCTCCCCTGCTGCATGTCGGATCCGGTATGGGCGTTCGCCGAACACGCTCAACCCCATGTGTTCCAGCACCGGGATAACCTGCGACAACGATACCGCTTGCCCCGGTGAATACAGACGCACGTGGATGTGCTCTGTCCTTTCGATCATCGGATGATAAAGGTGAACGACCAGATCCCTGTGCTCGCGTGCGTGCTCGATGCGCTGGATGTCCCCGACAGCGATTCGTGGATGGTAGTCCTCGCGATATCCACCGGGAAAAGCCGCTGCGTATTCGTGCAGATAGCGTGCCGCGAGGGCTTCTTCCACCTGACTGAACAATGCGGCGCGCAGACCGTCCTGCCAGGTGACCGAGGCCTCCACGACGCGGCTCTCGAGCTCCTCGAGCTCGTAAACGGGCGCTGAGCCCGTTGGGATGCGCACCACGAAATGGATCCTCGCCAGGATGGACTCCGAGAACTGTGTCTCGAACACCACATCGGTACCGCCCAACGCCTCGACCAGGATCGCCTGGATAGCGATGCGGACCTCGCGGCTGTACCGTTCGCGCGGCAGGTAAACAAGGCAGGTGAAGAAACGGCGGAACGGGTCCGGTACGACAAACAGACGGGTACGCTGCCGTTCCTGCAGGCCCAGCACGCCCAAGGTGGTCGACAGCAGGTCGTCGATCCCGATCTGGAACAAGGTATCGCGCGGGAAATTGTCCAGGATATTTGCGACGACACGACCGGAGTGGCTGTTCGGCGACAACTGGGCCCTCGCAAATACCGCCTCGATCTTCCGCCGCAGCAACGGGATCTGGCGCGGTGGCATGCTGTATGCGCCGGAAGCAAACAGACCGATCAGGCAATGCAGCCCGACGACCGCACCCTGCTCGTCACGCTGTTTGATCGCCACACAATCCAGGTATGCCGGCCTATGGACGCTCGAACGTGCACTGGCCTTGGTTATCAGCAGATCGAAACTGAAGCCCGGCAGATCGACCCCGACACCTGACACCCAGCTCTCGGCGCGTGCGCGCGCCTCAGAACCACCACGCAGCACGCCCAGCCCCGAACCCTCGACGAAATGCAGCGCCGCACCGTCCGCCCCATCCAGTTCAAACTGGCAGGACGCGATAAACAGGAAATGATCGTTGATCATCCAATTGAGAAAGGCGCGCGCCTCGGCCGTATCCGGGCAACTGTCGTCAGGCGTGCCGCGTGCACCAAGTTCCTGCTCGATCTTCTCCGCCAGCAGCTTCATCTTCAACCAGTCCGAGGTCGCCATCGATACGTCGCCGACGACACCAATCACCAACTGCTGCAGTTCCGGCAGAGCCTCGTGCGGCTGGCGCTCGACGTGCAGCTGGAT
>JAGRHB010000114.1 GCA_020445245.1 Gammaproteobacteria bacterium | reverse complement strand
CAGGCGGTCCACAGCAGGGCGATGGGCGCACGTTCCACCAGGGTGTCGGCAACAGGATAACCGCTGTTGCGGATTTTTTTGTGCATTGCCTTGCTCAACGCCAGCAGCCGCGCGGCAAGTACGGGCAATGGTCGTGTCGGCGTGGAATCGAACGCGGCCAACAGGGCGTCCAGGCGCTGCGTGCGCCACTCGGCCGGTGACTGGCGCAGTGTTGCGGTGCCGAGGTCTGGCGGCACACGCTGCGGCGACCGGGACAGTTGGCGGATCCGTTCCACCGCGGCGCAATAGCCCCCGCATTCGACGCAGGACCTTTCCCCCTCGGGAGCAAGCCCGTCGAGACGGTTCAGCAGCACGAAAAGGCCGCCGAAAGAGCGGCGGCAGTTGGCAGTGAACGCACCGTCGTCGTGCACCTGTGGCGAACGGATCTCGTCGTCGGCGGCCTCGATGATCGCCGACATCGGTATTTCCGACCCTGCGCCGACACCGGTGTTCTGAAGCGCGACGGTGAGCGGATGACGGCATCGCCGGACGCTCAGCAGCGAAACCTCCTGACGCCACCAGTCGAGTTTCAGACGTGCCACGCCGGGGTCGGTGTGCTGCTCGACGATCTCCTGCACCAGCTCGTACCAGGCCAGCAGCAGGGCGTTGCGCTCACGTTGCTCCGGCGGACAGAAACGTACTGCGTAGTAGGCGGCCGAGCCGACCGGTATGGCGCGATTGGGGAAGCCCCAAGCGCCATCGTCAGGCGACGCCGGCGTCATCGCTCAGAAGTTCGAGCAGTTGTCCGGGGGTCTCGATCATCAGATCGCAGTGCCAGTCCTCGGGCGGGTCTTCCGGGTGCAGATAGCCGAACAGCGCACCCACGGTAAGGCAACCGGCGGCGCGTCCGGCCTCGATGTCACGTCCGGCGTCCCCGACGTACCAGGTCTCCGCAGGATCACAGCCAAGCAGCCGGCAGGCGTGCAGGACCGGTTGCGGGTGCGGTTTGCGCTGCGCGCAGGTGTCCCCGCTGACCACACACCCGGCGCGCCGGTCCAGCTGCATCGCGGTGATCAGCGGATCGGTCAGCCAGGCAGGCTTGTTGGTGACGATGCCCCAGGGCTGCGCATGCGCCTCAAGGTGTTCGAGTACCTCGGCCATGCCGGGAAAGAGAACGGTCTCGCGACACAGGTTGGCGGCGTAGACGTCGAGCAGGTATTGCCGACGCTGCTCGAACCCCGGCTGATCGCGTGACATGCCAAAGCCCAGCTCGATCAGCGCTATCCCGCCGTGTGATACGACCGGACGGATGGTTGCGAAGGGCAGCGGCTCGCTTTCGAATCGCCGCAGCGTCTGGTTCAGCGCATAGGCGAGGTCGGGGGCGGTGTCAGCGAGGGTGCCGTCGAGGTCGAACAGCACGGCACGCGGCGGTTTTCTCACGCAGGCTCCGGGTACACGGTCGCGATCATATAGTTGACGTCGACGTCGCGCGGGTCGAGCCGGTAGACCCCGGACAGGGGGTTGTAGGTGAGCCCGGTAATATCTCGGGTATCGAGTCCTGCTCCGCGTATCCAGCGTGACAGCTCGGACGGCCGGATGAACTTGGCGTAATCGTGGGTGCCACGGGGTAGCAGCCGCAGCACATACTCCGCACCGACGATCGCGAACAGATACGACTTGGGATTGCGGTTGATGGTCGAGAAGAACACCTGTCCGCCCGGTTTTACCAGGGTGGCGCAGGCCGCGACCACCGAGGCCGGGTCCGGAACATGTTCAAGCATCTCCATGCAGGTCACGACATCGAAACGTGCCGGCATCTCGTCTGCCAGCTGCTCGACGGGTATCCGCCGATAGTCCACGTGCTGGCCGCTCTCGAGCAGGTGCAGCCGCGCCACCTCGAGCGGTGCCTCACCCATGTCGATGCCGGTGACGGTCGCCCCGCGTGCTGCCATCGATTCGGCGAGGATGCCGCCGCCGCAGCCGACATCCAGTACCTGTTTGCCGCTCAGCCCGACACGGGCGTCGATATAGTCCAGTCGCAGCGGGTTGATCTCGTGCAGTGGCTTGAATTCACTGTTCGGATCCCACCAGCGCGAGGCCAGCTGCTCGAACTTGCTGACTTCGGCATGGTCGACGTTGACGGCTGCACACATGGTCACGGGCCTTCTGTTCACTCTGGCCGGTCATTATAAGGCGTGGGAGCGCTCCCGGTAGCGCCGCCTGGACGGTACGGTCGGTGTCATCGCAGATCAGCCGGGGTTGTCGATGATGCGCGTGTGCCAGCCCGCCGCGCGCTGCAGCGTCTGCGCCAGGTCGATCGTGGTCAGCGCGCGATTCTTCAGCACCTGCCGGCCATTGATCCACACGTGCCGCACCTGTTCGCGTCCGGCCGCATACACGAGTTGAGACACCGGGTTGAATACCGGTTGGGTCTCCGGCTGCGCGAGGTCGATCGCGACGATGTCGGCGGCCTTGCCGACCGTCAGGGAGCCGGTCAGCTCATCGATGCCGAGTGCGCGGGCGCCGGCCAGGGTCGCCATGTGGAGCGCCTGTTGCGCCGGCAGGGCGCAGGCATCACCGGTGTTGCCCTTGGCCAGCAGCGCGGCAGACTGCATCTCGGCGAGCATGTCCAGGTCATTGTTGCTGGCAGCGCCGTCGGTGCCGAGCGCGACGTTGATCCCGGCCTCGAGCAGTCGTGTCACCGGACAGTGACCGGAGGCGAGCTTCAGATTCGATTGCGGGCAGTGCACCACATGTGCACCGCTGTCGGCGAACAGATCAATCTCTTCGTCGCCGAGCTGGGTCATGTGGACGGCCATCAGGGTCGGGTTGATCAGGTTGAGACGGTGCAGGCGTTCGATCGGCCGATGACCGTGCTGCTCGATGCTGCCGCTGACCTCGGCGGCTGTCTCGTGGACGTGCATGTGCACCGGCAGCTCGAGCTCATTGGCCAGCGTGACGACCCGGCGCAGCGGGGCGTCGGATACGGAGTAGGGTGCGTGAGGGGCAAATGCGGTGCGCACCAGCGGGTCGCCTCGGAACTGGTCATGAACCGCGATCGCCCTGTCCAGGTAGGCGTCGGCATCGCTGGCCCACGCCGACGGGAAGTCGATCAGGATGAGACCGATGCTGGCACGCATACCGGCCTGAGCGGCGACCCGCCCGGTGACATCGGCAAAGAAGTACATATCGTTGAAGCAGGTGGTGCCGCTGCGGATCATCTCGGCGATCGCAAGCCGCGAGCCGTCGGCAACGAATTCCTCATGCACCCAACGGGCCTCGGCCGGCCAGACATGCTCGTTCAGCCAGGTCATCAGCGGCAGGTCGTCGGCGAGGCCGCGGAACAGCGTCATCGGACTGTGCGTATGGGCGTTGATCAGACCCGGCATCAGCGCATGGCCGGGCAGTGTGATGGTTTCGCGCGCAGTGACCTGCTGTTGCGCCTCGTCGTGCGTGAGGATCGCCGAGATCCTGCCTCCATCGATGGCAATACTGTGTTGCGCGAGCGCGCCGGGCCGGTCGACCGGTATCACCCAGTCGGCATGGATAAGCAGGTCTGTTTGCACGATTCTTTGCCGTTGTTGGTCGCCAGGCGGCTAAAATAGCGCAATTTCCCGCCTTTACCCTATTGAGAGATGCGCCACTGCCGCGCCGAGTGACCTGACGCCATGAAGGAAGTGACCCTGGATATCGCCGTGACTGCCGACGTTGCCGTACTGTGGCAGGACGACCGGCTCTATCTTCTCGACCAGCGACTGCTGCCGCAGCGCGAGGTGTTCATCGAGTGCGTCGACGCTGCCACTACCGCCGAGGCGATCGGTGCGATGGTGGTTCGCGGCGCGCCGGCCATCGGCATCGCCGCGGCCTACGGCGTCGTACTGGCGGCGCGGCAGCGTTTTTCACAGGATGCGGCGAGCTGGCGGCACGCGCTGGAGGATGACCTGCAGGTACTGGCAGGATCGCGCCCAACCGCAATCAACCTGTTCTGGGCGATCGCGCGCATGCGCGAGTTGCTTTCCGGGCTTACCGCGACGAATCCGGTTCCGGCCTTGCTGGCTGAGGCAGAGGCGATTCATCAACGCGACCGCGCGGACAATCGACGCATGGGCGACTACGGTGCCAGCCTGATCGCCGGGCCGACCATGGTGATCACCCATTGCAACACCGGTGGTCTCGCAACAGGGGGATGGGGCACTGCCTTGGGCGTGATCCGCAGTGCGTATGCCCAGGGCAAGATCGACACCGTGTATGCCGACGAGACGCGCCCCTGGCTGCAGGGTGCAAGATTGACCGCCTGGGAGCTGGCGCGAGACGGCATCCCGGTGAAGCTGATGGCCGACAGCGCGGCGGCGGCGCGCATGGCTGCGGGTGGCATCGGTTGGGTTATCGTCGGTTCCGACCGCATCGCGGCCAACGGTGACGTCGCCAACAAGATCGGGACCTACGGCCTGGCTGTCGCGGCGCGCCACCACGGTGTGCGTTTCATGGTGGCGGCCCCTACCTCGACGATCGATATGGAAACCACCGACGGCCGCGCGATTCCGATCGAGGAACGGCCTGCCGAAGAGGTCCTGCAGTGCGGTGGCCGGCGCATCGCGGCGGAAGGTGCCGCGGCCTGGAACCCGGTGTTTGATGTGACCCCGGCCGAGCTGGTCGACGCGATCGTCACCGAGCGTGGAATTATCGAGCGCCCGGACCGCGCGAAGCTGGCGGCGCACATGGGCGCCGCCTGATCGGCCGCAGGTGACTCAGGCGGCCGCCTGGGTCATCCGGGCGCTGTTCAGTGCTGCGAGCACGGCGCGCATGGATGCGCTCACGGTATCGCGGTCGAAGGCGGCACCTGAAGAACGCTGTCCGTCGATATTCAGCTGCACGTAGGCCACGGCCTCGGCATTGGTCGCCTCACCCAGAGAGTGCTCGGTGTAATCGACGACGTTGATACGGTTGCCGTAACTCGCGGTCCAGGCGTTCACGAAGGCCTCGATCGCCCCTTCGCCACTGCCGCGGATCGTGTCCACACGACCATTGTCGCTGATGCTCGCCTCGATGCGGTCGACACCCTGCTCGCGGTGCAGACGGTAACCGGTCAACGCGACCGGGGCGCCGGCATTGGCGAAGTGCTCGATGAAAAGCTCGTGGATGCGCTGGCTGTCGATCTCGCCGCTGTGCTTCTCGCTTTCGTGCTGCACGATCTGCGCGAGCTCGACCTGCATCCAGCGCGGCAATGTCAGGCCGTAGTCACGCTCCAGCACGAACGCCACGCCGCCTTTGCCCGACTGGCTGTTGACGCGAATGATCGCCTGGTAGTCGCGTCCCAGGTCACGTGGGTCGATCGGCAGGTAGGCGACCTGCCAGGGCTCGTCAGCGGTCTGCCGGTGCAGGCACTTGCGGATTGCATCCTGGTGGCTGCCCGAAAACGCGGTGTACACCAGTTCACCGATCCACGGATGGCGTGGATGGACCGGCAGGCCGGTGCACTGCGTATACACCTGTATCACCTCGTCCGGGTTGGAGAGGTCCAGCTGCGGGTCGACGCCCTGGCTGTACAGGTTCATCGCCAGCGTCACGATATCCATGTTGCCGGTGCGCTCGCCGTTGCCCAGCAATGTGCCCTCGACGCGGTCTGCGCCTGCCATCAGGCCCAGCTCGGCGGCCGCGACCGCGGTGCCCCTGTCATTGTGCGTGTGCAGCGAGACGATCAGCGCGTCGCGACGTGCGACGTGGCGGCAGAAATACTCGACCTGGTCGGCGAACACGTTCGGTGTGCTGCTCTCGACGGTGGCCGGCAGGTTGATGATGCAGGGACGCCCGGGCGTCGGCTGCCAGACTGCGGTGACCGCGTCGCAGACCTCGACCGCGTAGTCCCACTCGGTATTGGAAAAGCTCTCCGGGGAATACTGGAACACCCATTCGGTGTCGGGATAGCGGGCGGCTTCGCGCTGCAGCATCCTGGCCCCCTCGACCGCGATCGACTTGATACCCTCACGATCGCGCCCGAACACCCGCTCACGCTGTACGGTCGAGGTAGAGTTGTAGATGTGTACGATCGCGCGCCGCGCGCCGCTCAATGCCTCGAAGGTGCGTTTGATCAGCGGCTCCCGGGCCTGCACCAGTACCTGGACGGTGACATCCTCGGGGATGCGGTCTTCCTCGATCAGCCAGCGCACGAAGTCGAAGTCAGGCTGGCTGGCCGAGGGGAAACCGACTTCGATCTCCTTGATGCCGATCTTGACCAACAAGTCCCACAGGCGGCGCTTCTGCGTCACGTTCATCGGTTCGAGCAATGCCTGGTTGCCATCACGCAGGTCGACGCTGGCCCAGGTCGGGGCGTGCTCGATGGTCTGGTCCGGCCACTGACGACTGCGCATTGGCAGGGCCTGCGTCGGACGGTACTTGCGGTGGTTGAACGTGCTCACGGTCTTCACTCCAGGTTGTCATCTCGAAAGTCGACCCTCCCCGTGTCGGGGAGGGAGCGGGTCCTGCCGGTCGTTTTGTGACACGGGTTCGGTGTGCTGTACGGGGCTTCGTGGGCCGCCG
>JAGRHB010000113.1 GCA_020445245.1 Gammaproteobacteria bacterium | reverse complement strand
AATGGACCGCCACGCATTGAAATGGCCCAACGATATCCTTGTCGATGGGCGAAAGTTGTCCGGTATCCTGGTTGAGGTCTCGGGCGAATCCGGTGGACCGGCGACGGCGGTGATTGGTGTTGGTGTAAATTTTCGTATCCCGGCAGATCAGGGTCGGCGAATCGATCAGCCGTGGACAGACTTGTGGCAGGTCTGTGAACGCAACATGTCGCGTAACAGGATGGCCGGGATGTTGATCGAGGGGCTGATCGACGCCTGTCTGACATACGAATCTGAACGCCTGTCCCCATTTCTCGATCGGTGGAGGCGATTCGACAGGATGCGCGACCAGGAGGTGCTACTGTTGCGCGGTGACCAGGTGACGGCCGGCATCTATCGCGGCATCGCGGCGTCGGGGGCCTTGTTGCTCGATGAGGCATCCGGGCGCCGCGAGTATCACGCCGGAGAGGTGAGCCTTCGCGTACGGGGGCAGGAATGACAGCGCTGCTGGTGGACCTTGGGAACACCCGGTGGAAGGTGGCGCATAACTTCAATGCAGAGATCATAGACGTAGTCAGTGGTGGCTACGATGCCCGAGCCGCGTTCAGTAGTGCAATCGCCAGGAATGAGGGTGGGGTCGACCAGGCGCTGGTAGCCAGCGTCATCGGCCCTGACGACACGGCGATGTTCGGAACGATGATCGAAGAATTGCTGCAGGTGCCTGTGGTGTATATCAAGGCAACCGACTGCATGCCAAACGTCGTATCCGGGTACATCAAGCCTGAGCAGCTCGGCGTCGATCGTCTGCTGGCCACGGTTGCAGCGCGGGCCCGAACCCGTCAGCCGCTGTGCGTTGTGGATGCGGGCACCGCAACCACGATCGATTTCGTCGATGCGTCTGGCCAGCACCTGGGGGGATTCATCCTCCCGGGTCTGCGCCTGTTTCGAGACTGCCTGCTGACCAATACGTCCATTCCACGCGAAAGTACCGTGGATGAGCGGGCAGCCCTCGGGCGGGACACGCCGACAGCCGTTGCACTGGGTGCGCGTTACGCAGTGGCGGGGATTGTCGAGCGATTCGTGTCCGGCCGTGATGCGTTGTTTCCTGGTCAGCAGGTGCAGGTTTTTGTCGGAGGTGGTGACGCGCAGCGGATCCTGGATCTCCTGCCGCAACCGTGCACAATACTCAGCGATCTGGTTCTTAGGGGGCTGGCGGTTTTGGCGGTACACGGAGACACCTAGTGCGCTGGTTCGTTGTGTTCCTGGTGGTTGCCAACCTCGTGTTGTATTTCTGGGTCAAACAGCAATCCATGCCGTCGCCCGGCGCTACGATGCTGGCACCGCCGGATATAGGTCGTCTGCGCCTCCTTAGCGAATTGCAGGAGCAGGGTGGGCAGCCGGAGTCAGAAATCCCTGCGGACTCACCTGCGTCGACAGTCCCGGATGGCGGCGCGAGCGAAGAAGGGTCTGCGGAGTCTGTATCGAACGCCGACAAGGCGGTGGCCCCCCCCGTTTCACCGCTGGAAGGTCCCATTGTCGGGCTGGCGTCGTCGGATAGCCGTGAGACGGCGATCCCCGGCCCGCAGATCGTTGCCGATCAAGAGAGCAGGGGGCACGTCAGCGTACGGGAAATGTCCGATGACGCCGCGGTCGACCAGGGCCCGTCAATCCCGGAAGGTAAGTCAGTGGTATTGCCGGATGAGGTGTCCCCAGGCGCAGGCGGCTTGGTGGAGATCACAGATTCCGTGAGTGCCGAGTCGCACCCCGTGGCAGTGCCGGCCACCTGCGCGCGGGTGGGCCCTCTTACCTCGCGGGAAGCGGATGTGCTGATTGCCCACCTCCCCGAAAACCTGACGCTCTATTCGGACATTGTCGAGGAGTACACAAAGGCTGACGCTTACTATGTGATGATCCCTGCGTTGCCGAGCCGCGAGGAGGGAAACCGGAAGATGCAGGAACTGGCAGATGCCGGCGTCAAAGACACATGGTTGTTTCGCTCGGGGGAATACCGCAACGCGATATCGCTGGGCCTGTTCACGCGCGAAGCAAGCGCGACGCGGCATGCCGAGCGTATAGCGAAAAAAGGCTTTCCTAACAAAGTGATCGCCAGGACGTCGCAAGAAGAGGGGCGCTGGTTGTATCTTCGCAATCGCGACGGTGAAGATATCGGCCCGAGCCTTCCGCTGCCGGACGGCGCCTCAGCGGAGCCTCTCGCCTGCCCCTGAGATATAGTCGATCCGTGTCCCGCTGGACGCTTCTTGCTGGAATCGCGGTCGCCGCTCGGGCGGTGTGATCTTTCCGGTGCGCTGGCGTAGCTCAGTAGGTTGAGCAGCCGATTTGTAATCAAAGCCGACGATCGTCGCTTGATTTCCCCACCTACGTCTCCATCGAGGCGCAGCGATCAACGCATCTAACCACTTGCCAGTCGTGCTGCTCCCAGCGCGTTAACGCTGGAAGCAGGGCAATACCGTTTGCAGGTATGTCACCGAATTTTTAGCACGTCGGTTCTCACCTGGCAACGATCAAGACGAAAATGTCTCGAGTAGATTGCGCATGCGATCCATGTCCGGATGTACATACTGCATCGTCGTGCTGATGTTCGTGTGACCGAGCAGTTCCTGCAGCGTGCGAATATCCTTTGATGCTGCCAACTCGGTGGCCATCGTGTGGCGCAAACGGTGCGGCGAGATGCGGATATTTGTTGCCTTTGACAGTCGCCAGAAGGTCGCACCCAACTGATCGACTGTCATGGTCTTACCCTTGAAGCCGTCGTTAAACAGCGTGACGTTGAATACTTGTTCTTCGCTACGCGGCGTTCGACCAAGGCGCTCAGTCGTCAGCAGGTAGAGATTCTCCAGCTCGGGGCGCAATGGCTGGGCGATCGGTATGAACCACTCGCGATGCGTCTTGCTCGATGTGGCTCTCAGGTGAATCGTGGCCGCATCGAAATCGATGTCCTTCCAGGTCAAACCAACCAGCTGCAGCCTGCGGATCCCGCTGTAGTAGAAGGTGTTGATGACGATCGACCAGAACCAGGTGGGGCGAACGTAGGGGCCTTCATCCCCGGTATCGCGCAGCGCGCGCAGCACAGTCTGCAGGTCGACACTGTCGACGGTCTTCTTGCGCAGCTTCGGCGCCCGCGCCGGTGCCGTGTCCGCGAAGGGGTTACTCGTACAGCCATGGTGACGCATCGCGTGATTCCACAATGCCCGCATATGTCTGCGGTACATGTTCCAGCTCTCTTCCTTCGCGCGGCTCAGCACGCCGGTCCGCCATTTGCGGACCTCAGCAGCGTTGATCTCTTCGATCTGATACAAGCCGGTGTTTTCGGTAAAGCGCCGGGCGATGTCGCGGTAGAGCTTGTTGGTGGCGGGCCTTAAAAGGCGTTCCGAAAGGTAGTCCTCGACCAGTTCGGATATGGTTTTCAAGCGTGCAGGGTTCATCATTCCAACTCATCCTTGTCAGAAAAGGTTGGGGACCTTACAGGAGGCTTTAGTCGGTCGGCATTGAGAAGTGTCAATACAGGATTTGGTTCGCAGATTTCGATCCCGAGCGTTGCTTCAGGGTCCGGAATGAGCATCACCTTCACTGTTGACGATCTGCGGTCTTTTGCGACCTGGCATGTCCAGACGTTGGTGTCCTTCTCGGTCTTCGCGTGAAGCCTGAGCTTCTGGAAGCGCTTCTGCGCGCGTTCCCAGTGATGCGGGCTGAAGTCCCGAAATATCCCCGGTGTGATCAATGCGAGGCCTTCGGTCAGCACGTGAACGCGTGCGCGCGCCGTGTTGATCTCGATGCGTCCCTCACGGATGTTGGTTTTCAGCCATTCGACAAAACGCTGGCCGAGGTCCGTGTTGCCCTCGTCGTCAGCCGATGAATCGATTGATGTTTCAGCCAACGCCGCTGCTGAACGAGCCCCCTCCGTGTCCCGCTGATCCATCGTCGCCGGATCTGAAGGGGCAATCGGTGAAGAGTCGGTATCCGGCACCTTGCCCGGCCCCGCACGCCTGCCCCGCGGTTCTGGCTCGTTCGTGGCCGGGTTCCGGGGCGCGGAGGGTTGCTCGCCAAGAGATTCGACAGTCCGGCCTTCGCCTGCTTCAGCGCTCGCCTCACCAGGAGCGGATAGTTGCGCGGACGGCGACACCGAAAGGTTGGCGGTGGTTGGCACGTCCTTAAGATCCGGCCAGATCTGGGTCAGCTCTATGCGCAGACAAGACAACGTCTGGCACCAGTCGCCGATCCGGATTTCACAGAACCAGACCGCCTTGTCGCCATTGGCTTCGATGATGTGCCATTGCTGCAGCTCATCCATCAATCGATCGTTGCGCCCCGGGATTCCTATCTGACCCTCCTTCGTCAGGTGCTCCCGCAGATCGTCGAGGACCCGCTTGGAAACAAGCCACAAGCTGCCATCAGCAACGAACCCAGACGCGCCTGGCCGGTTGAGAGTGATCGTCCCTGCCCGGATCATATGGCGTAGGCCGGTCAGCAGCCTTTCGGCAAGAGGTATGGCGCGCGCTGCCGGCGAGCGTGTGCGCACGCCACCGGACAGGTCCCGCGCGACTGACGTGCCGTCTGCCGCGTGGGCGATCGTTGCTAAAGGCCCTGCGTCCTCGGTCCCGCTGATGGTCGCAAGCCATGCATCGAAAACGGCGGGCTGCGACGCAAGCCAATTCAGCCCGACCTGCGGCAGTATTCTGTGTACGAGCAACGGCGGCGTCAGCGCATGCCGGTGATACTGGCGCTGTGGGTTGAAGCGAAAACGGTAGTGAGCCCCAGTGGGGAGCATGGCAGTCAGTGGCTGCCAGGCTTTCGGTTGTGTGTCGGCCGGCGAGATATAGGTAACCACAAGGTCGGTTATCGGCTTTCCAACGTCGTGGAGAAGGGCAGCGGTTACGGTAGCGTAGGTCCAAAGGTCCTGCTGACTGGCGATTTCCTCGGCAGGCGCGCCCGCAGGTAACAGCTGGTTTCGGCGCAATGTAAGTGCTTCGAGTATTGTCTCCAGGCCGTGACGCAACAGACCGCCAAGCTCGGCGTGGTGATGAGCCTCGGAAGCCGGTAGGCGCTGGCAAAGCTCAGCATAATTGTTTAAGACTGGCAGATAGATTGCCAGCCAATGGCTCTCGGGAACGCCGGCTGTGGTCTTGATGGATTTCGTCAACTGATCGAAAGGCGCGAGTAGCTGAGCCGGGGGTTTCACCGGAAGGTAATCGGCTGTAACCGGATAGGCAGATCTGACTTTCGAGTGCGCACGCGACCACATGCACGGCATGGTGCGCGCAGAAGCCCATCGCAGTGGAATCAATTCCTCCCTAGTGATGGCGGGATTTCACGACAGTCTATGTCGCTTCGCACGTCCATAGGCCGGAGGCGCCTACCGCATTGTGGGAAGTCCGCCTCGTCTGATGATCATTCAATTTACGAACACCAATTTGATTTGGTGCTTTCAACTGGCCCAATGCAGCCTCAGCAATGAGTAGGCCGAGTGACCTCTACCAATGAAAAATTTCCTCCTGGATGGCAATTCACCACATTCCACGGCATCCTCATATAAAGAATGACCATTTCCAGGGGTTTTTGCTATTCTGTACGACATATTTTCGGTCTAAATGATGAAGCCTGATGATCAGATGCCATCTTTCTCGCCTCATGGGCGAGCACAAAATGAAGATCGCCGACGTCGCCCGCGACACTGGTTTGCACCGAAATACTGTCACGCTGCTGTACAAGGAGACAGCGAATCGCATCGAGTTGGACGTGATCGACAAACTCTGCAGCTTGTTCGATTGCTCCGTTGGGGAACTGCTTGAGCGTATTCCAGATTCCCAGGGGAAGCCTTGAATGGCTGACGTCATCGGACCGCAGGCAGCGCGAGAGCACTGTCTCGAACCCCAGGGAAGGTAAATGGACAAGCTCTGGAAACAAATCACGCCGTCCGATTTCGCCTGGGAACGCGAAGCGCTGGAGTACCTGAAGCAGGAGCTGCCGGATCACGAGCCGTACCGTGCCTGGGCCAACTTCGAGTTCATCGCCCAAGATGGCTCGATCAACGAGGTAGACCTGCTGGTTGTCACCCCGAAGGGCTTGTTTCTTGTCGAGATCAAATCTCACCCCGGCGAGATCGACGGCGATGCGGGCACTTGGGTTTGGAGCTATCAGGGACGACGTAAGGCGTTCGATAACCCCCGTCTGTTGGCGGATCGGAAGGCCAAGAAGCTCGCCAGCTTGCTGCGCAGTCAGCGTGCCGCCCGTAACAAGACAATCCCGTTCATCAGCGCACTGGTTTTCCTGTCGGCGGAAAACGTCGTCAACAAGCTGATGGGGCCGGCAAGGCAGCAGGTGTGCACGCGCAAGAACGTCTTGGACGAGTTGCAGCGCATCGATGAACACTGGACCCACCGCAAGATCGACCGGCCCGTTTCAACGGCAATCGCCCGGGCGCTCGAAGAGGCGGGGATCAAGGAGTCGTTACGTGCGCGTCGGGTCGGACTCTACGAACTCAATGAACTGCTCGACGAGGCCGATCACTTCCAGGACTGGCGGGCCACCCACAGCGAAACGGGCACGCACCG
>JAGRHB010000112.1 GCA_020445245.1 Gammaproteobacteria bacterium | reverse complement strand
AGATGACCGAGCCCTGTCGCCGGCGCACCTGCTGGACGGCGTCGACCAGCGGTGGCAGCAGCCCGGTGTCGGCGAACTCCAGCGGGTGTTCCAGGATGACCAGTTCCGGCCTCCCCATGAAGGCGCGAACGCACGCCGCCCTCTGCAGATCAGGTTCCGGGCACTGGCCGGGCAGCAGCGTCGGCAGTCCGGGGAGGCCGAAGCGCTGCGCGAAATCACAGGCCATCTCGTGCAGCAGCTCGTCCGGCAGGACCGTGTGGTGACGCAGCGGCAGCAGGATGTTCTCCATCACGGAACGCGTATCCATCCAATTTCCCTTGCTCGCTACCCGACCCACACTGCTGCGCAGCCTGTATGCATCGCGAGGGGGTATGTTGGCCCAGGCCCTGCCCTGCAACCGCACCTCGCCCTGTGCGGCGTCGCACAGTCCGAGCAGTACGTCCGAGATTGCGCGGCTGCTTTCGGGGTCATCCGAGTAGATCAGGTGCAGCTGGCCCGGCAATACTTCCAGATCCACTTCCAGCATCGCGGATCCGCTGCGCGGCGCAAGGCGGATTTGATGTGCCTCGATGATGTTGTTGCCGGTTGGGGAAGTGCGGGTTTGGGACATCTAGAGGACCGCCGAAATCAGGGTGCCGATCAGAAAGGTCGCGAGCAGTGAATACACGAATTGACGCGGCATCGCCTGGCGTACAGCCAATGCCGAGGTCGTCGTCCTCAGGCCCAGCCAGATCGGGATGAAGGCGATCACCAGTCCGATGATCAGCGGCTTGATCAGCAACAGCAGATGGTCCTTCAGCGTCATGCCCTGCAGAACGGTTTCGACGAACTCGAGCAGCGAAATCGCGGTGTGCCCGGTCAGTGTTGCGCCCAGGTAGCCTGACCACAACGCCAGATGCAGGAACAGCATGTTGAGGACGAACACTGCCACGGCGATCGCGAAAGTGCGCGGGACCGCGATCAGATCGGTAGGGTCTACACCGTGGGATTCCAGCACACGGATCTGTCCGTCGAGACTCAGGTGGGCGACCTCGTCGAGAATAACCGTGCCGCTGCGGCCGATCAGGATCAGGGCCGTGACCACTGGCGCCATCTCACGGGCCAGGATAAGCACCAGAAAATCACCGACGCTGTCCTCCTGGCCGATCACGCCCAGCCAGTAGATGATCTGCAGCACGAAGCCTATGCCGACCAGGAGTGCAGACACGGCGACAGCGGGAATGGCATTGAAGCCGACACGATAGAGTGCGCGCATGAACTCCGAGCGCATCGTCCTTCGCCAGTTGCCGGGAACCAGGCCACGAGCCACCGTTGCCGTCAGATCGCCGACGAACTGCAGGATGCCCTGGCCGACTGTGATGATCCGGTCTCCCAGCCGACAGAGCAGGCCCGGCTCGACGCTTGCGAGCGCTACCTGCGGTGCCGATGCCTGCAGCTTTTTCACAGCCGTCCACTCAGCAGGTAGGTGGAGAATTCGCCGACTCCTTCGAGATAGTGATGCCCACGCAGTTGGAACAGATAGCGCCCGTTCAATGCCTGGTACACCGACTCTGTCACCTGGATCGCGCCGGCGAGGCTCGTGTCCGCCATCGAGCTGGCCTGTTGCGCTGCTTCACCCCACAGGTTGAACGCACGACGCCGCGTGCCGACGATGCTCCCGATTACCGGGCCTATGTCCATGCCGATGCGAAAGGCCATTGCGCCATGCTGTCCGACGAACAGGCGTTCACAGATCCCCTGTACGCAGAGCGCGAAATCAGCCAGACGTTGTGCGCCCTGAACGCTGTCTTCATTGGGATCGACGGCGGCAACCACCTGGTCGGTCAGGAACTTGAGGTAGCCCAGACCCTGCTCGGCTGCGGCGCCCTCGAGTTCACGGATCAGGTAGCTGATGACGGTGTCGTTGCTGTCGCCGCTGAGAGTTTCAGCGAGAGCAGTGGCATCAGTGAAACGCAGCGACATGATGGCGAGGCGATCGATCACCTCTGCCCCGGCACCTCCCACAACATCGGCATGGCCGGCGAGCTTGGTCATGAAGGCGGCCGCCCGTCGCGCACCCAGTCCGGGGTCTATGTCGCCGGGCACCTGTGATGGTGCGGGCACCGGTCGCTTCTGCGATACAGTCGAGTCGCCGGCAGTATTCTCTACCGGCGGCAACCTGGTGGAGGTTACCGCAACGGTGTGCCCTGAGGCCACATGCATCGCGAGCAGGTTGGCGATTGCATGGGCAAAACTCTCCACCTGCTTTGGCCACTCACTGCGTTTCGCGCGATCCTCCAGCCAGACGGCGCCGGTGACCTCGCCGTGCACGATGATTGGCAATGACAACAGGGCATGACAGCCCAGTGGCGACAGATAACTGTGATGGAGTGACACGAGTTGCTCGTCATGCGATGCGTCGATGCTGCCGAATGGCGCCCTGCTGTCGAGCTGTTCGAATAGACCCGGATGCTCGGTGCGACGCAGGACTGCACCGCTGGTGTGACCCTCTGTCTCCTGGTCAAAGCAATCGACGCAGAGCAACTGCCCATCGCCAGGCACCAGGTGCCACAGGCTGGCGCGACGCACCCGCGATGCCCGCGCAACGGCTTCGGTCACCGGTGCCATCGCGTCGGTCTGTGCCGCATCGAGCGATGTCGAACGTGCGGCGAGTTCGCCGAACGCTTCGCTCTGCGCATCCAGCTGGGACTGGCGTTCGAGGATGCGCAGGGCATCGCGGTCGGCACGCAGTCCCTGGCGGATCAACAGTCCCGCCAGCAGGGCGGCGAGCGCCAGCACGCCAAGGCCCATACTCAGCGTCCTGCCGATGTTCTCCACCACGAAGGCGATGAAATCGTCTTCCGGCACCACCACAAGTACCGACCAGTGGCGCTCCAGCAGGTGATCGAGTGAGGAGGCCGAACTGATGTAGCGCCGGCCGGACAGCTCGAAATCGCGACGGCCGTGACCTTCCACCCGATAGCGATCGAAGGCGCGACTGACCACCGGGTCACCCAGGTCGGCCACGCGGGTGAGCTGGACTTTGCCGTCCGCGTCCTCCGTCGCCAGTTGCGCCCGTGGGTGCGCGATCACCCGGCCGTCGTCGTCTACGATCAGTGCAACGCCGGTTTTGCCAATAACCAGATCCCTCAGGAAGCGACTCATACTTTCGAGCTTGACGTCGACACCCAGCACAGCGACCAGTTCACCGCTGGCATCCCTGTAGGGTTGTGATCCGGTGATGCCGGCCGCCTTGTCGGTAAAGAACGGGTACACGTCGGTCCAGAACATCCCCTGCGCGGCCGCGGCACCCTGGTACCAGGGTCTGGCGCGTGGATCATAGCTATCCCACGGCACCTGGGTGTCGCTCAGGGTCTCGCCCTGCGGGCCACGCCGGATCAGGCGGACCTGAGGTTCCTTGCCCCCCTCCGGCCTCTGGATGATCTTGGTCTCCAGGCCGCTTGTTTCACCGTCTTGAAAACGGCGCACCATGAAAAACTCGCCTTGTGCGCTGCCGATGATCAGGCTGCTCAATTGCGGGACGTTGTTGAGGACACCGATGCCCAGGGGTTGCAGGAGATCGTATCGCACACCGGCCAGCTTGCTGTCCGTAAGCAGGTCGAGCGATATGTTGATGATGCGTGGGATCGGCGACAGGTAGGCAGAGACCTGGGTCTCGATGCGGTTCTGCAGGTTGACGATGACGCCTTTTGACAACGCCAGTGCGTCGGCACGCATGGTCTTGTACTCGTAGACGGCGATGCCGATCAATGCGGCCAGCATGATCAGTATGACGGCGATCGGCAGCCCGACACGGGTGCGTCGCCTGCGCCTGATTGCGCGCGCCTCCTCGAACGCCACCACCTCATGTGCCGCCGCGGTCATGTTCGTCTACAGTTCTCCGAAGCAGATTGCGTGTTACGGGCTGCCCGGCCCTGCACCCCCGGGACAGGGTTTTCTCTCCATTTTAGGCGGGAAGCGCGGCGTGTGGGTGGTGCGTGCCTCGGTTTCTCACAGGTACCGGCCCGCGAGTGCAATGCGTTGACGTCGGTGCATTGGCGGCACACTATCCCTGTCGTAGCAGTCACACCATTCTTTGGGCAACATTGGGAAGCGCGGATGATTCGGTTCATACAGTGTGTACGACGCAAGTCGGGTCTCTCGGTGGATGAATTTCGCCGTCAGTGGGATGATTACCAGCAGGCATACCGTGACTTGGCCCTGTCATCCGGCGCACGACGCATCGCTGTCAGTTTCGGCCTGACGATACCCTACAATCATGCAATCCAGGAAACGCGAGGGACCCTCGACCCGTTTGATGCAGTACTCGAGGTATGGTGGCAGAGCGGGGCCGCAATCGCCGCCATCGAGAACCGTCCCGACATCCAACATGCAATCAGGGCTATTCAAGAGCTGCAGCCGGAATTCATGGATCTGCAGGGGTCCAGCTTCTTTTTTGCGTCGGAGGAGATCGACGAAACATTGAGCTGAATGCCGTATTGAACGGCATACTTTCCACCAACAGGCACAGTCGCGGTTCTGTGCTCACAATCGCCCGCCTTCCGGCGGTCCAAAGGAGAATACGCATGAACCTCAATCGTTTCCTCGGCCTGAGTATGGCGCTCTTGTTGCTGCCCTCTGTCAACGCATGGGCCGATGACTATACCGACACCATCAAGATCTTCCAGAACGCCGGTGAGAGCGGCACCTTCTTCAGCCATGCCTATGGCTATGCAGTCTTTCCGACCATCGGTAAGGGCGGTATCGGTGTGGGCGGTGCGCATGGCAAGGGCCGGGTCTACGAGCAGGGCGCCCACATCGGTGACACCTCGATGACGCAGGTGACGATCGGCTTCCAGCTGGGTGGTCAGGCATTCAGCCAGATCGTCTTCTTTGAAGACAAACGTGCGCTCAGTGAGTTCACTGGTGGGAACTTCGAATTCGGTGCGCAGGCGCAGGCGGTGGCGATTACCGCTGCCGCTGGTGCGACGGCTGCCACGACAGGTGCCACCGCCGGCGCCAGTGGCGGCAAGAACGATGCGGTCACCGTGGGCAAGTACCACAAGGGCATGGCGGTGTTCACCGTGGCCAAGGGTGGCCTGATGTACGAGGCAAGCGTCGGCGGACAGAAGTTCAGCTATACGCCCAAGTGACGCTTCTTACCTGTCCCGCCGCCGATGCAGGCGGGACAGGTGGAGTGCAACGGGACTGGATCACGGCGTGTCGCCGTCCGTGCGTCCGAGTACACGATCGAGCGCCTCGCGCCAGGTCGAGACCTTTTCGCTTCTGACGGCCTGGGAGGTATCGCTGCTGTACGTCGCCTCCTCGAGCCCAATCCCCAAAATGGCCTGGTCGAGTCCGTTGATTTTTCCATCAAGCAGATCTGCAGCTGCGACCCTTTGCCAACTGCGTTCGTCGCTCATCAGCAGGCGCAGCAGATCGTTGTTCAGGCGGTGCCCCGGCCGGTTGGCGCGGTAGTGGCCGATGATTGGCGCCGGTGCCAACGCGAGGTCGCCGATCGCATCCAGGGCCTTGTGTCGGACAAACTCGTCGGGAAAGCGTAATCCCTCCATATTCGCGACCCGGCCATTTTCAAGCAGAATGGCATTTTTCACCGATCCCCCCAAAGCCAGGCCGCGACGCCGCAACTGCCACACGTTCTCGGCAAAGCCGAATGTGCGCGCCGATGCGATCTCCCGTGAATAGGTGTTCGGCGACACACACATGCTCAGGCATTGCAGGCCGATGTCCTGCTGGTGAAAATCGATGCTTACGGTGACGCGCAGTGTATGGTCGGGCAGCAGCTCGGCCCAGCTCTCTCCCTGCTGAATGCGTACCGGACGGCGAATGACCAGCAGGTCGCGGGCGGTGCCCAGCGGCCGGATGCCGGCATTGATCAAGGCGGAAACGAAAGGCATGGCGCTGCCGTCGACGACCGGCACCTCGGGCCCGTCGACCACCACCGCCGCATTGTCGATACCCAGGCCGCTGAATGCCGACAGCAGGTGTTCCACGGTGGCGAGGTGATGGCCGTGCCGGTTGCTCAACGTCGTGCAGAGCTCGGTGCCGTCGACCCTGTTCCACAAAGCGACGAAGCGGTTCTCACCCTCGGGAAGGTCACGTCGGGTAAAGCTGATCCCCGTGTCGGCACCGGCGGGCAGGATACGCATGATCACACGTCGACCACTGTGAAGTCCGATCCCGACGAAGGCGATGGGTGATGCGATGGTATGCTGCTCGCGGAGATGCTGGAAATCCTGGTTTAACATCTGGGGCCTCCTTCAGACACCGAGTGTGGTTCTGGCTCTTCAGCCAGCGAGGCTTCAGCGTAGAATCAGGCCGCATAGCGCCGGTAATCCTGGTGCGCCAGGAGGTTGTCCCGCAGTGCCAACGAGACCATGAGCCGCAGCACGACCATCACAACAGCTTCGCAGACGTTATGGCGCGTCCTCGAGTCCTACGATCTGGATCCTGCGCCGGTGTTCCGGCAGGCGGGACTTGACCCGGCGCAATGGAATGAACCGGGGGCGAGATTCGAGGATGTCAGGCTGGATCAAGCCTGGCTGATTGCCACCGAGCTGACAG
>JAGRHB010000111.1 GCA_020445245.1 Gammaproteobacteria bacterium | reverse complement strand
TTCCTGATACGCGAATAACAACGATGAACGTAGTCTTCTGTGCCAGCGAGGCTTTTCCACTGATCAAGACCGGCGGACTGGGCGATGTCGCCTACAGCCTGCCCAACGCACTGGTCGGGCTCGGCGTCGACGTGCGGCTGGCGTTACCCGCCTACCGGACGGTGCTGGGCAGTGTCGGACAGTTGCAGGTGCTTGGCTGGCTGAAACTGTCCGGCGGCCGCGAAGTACGGGTGTTTCAGGCCACACACCCGCAGGTGGCAGCGCCAATGTGGCTGGTCGATATCCCGGAACATTTCGATCGGCCGGGTGATCCCTACACCGATGCAACCGGCAAGGACTGGCACGACAACCCCGCGCGGTTCGCGCTGTTCAGTGAGGCGGTGTCTCGCCTGGCGATGGACGAACTGGACCTGGGCTGGCGCGCTGACGTGGTACATGCCAATGACTGGCAAACCGGCATGGTGCCAGCGTTCCTGGCATTGCAGGCAGACGCCCCGCGTTCGCTGTTCACAGTCCACAACCTGGCATATGACTGCCAGTTCGATTTCGGCACCTTCCACAGCATGCACCTGCCGGGCCACTGGTGGTCCGTGGATGGCGGCGAATACTATGGCCGGTTTTCGATGCTGAAGGCCGGGCTGGTGTTCAGCGACCTGATAACCACCGTCAGTCCACGCTATGCGCAGGAGATCCGCAGCGCGGAATTCGGTTATGGCTACGCCAGCATCCTGGAGGCCAACGCGGCCAAGCTGGTGGGCATACTCAATGGCATCGACGACGAGATCTGGAATCCCGGCACCGACCGCCACCTGGCGCAGCGATACCATGTCGACGGCAAGATCCGCGCCGGCAAACGGGCCAACCGGCATGCATTGCTGCAGGCCTTCGACGCCCCGGCTGCGGCACTGCAGGCGGACGGCCCCCTGGTCGGCAATGTCGGCAGGCTGGTGCACCAGAAAGGTGTCGACCTGCTGCTCGAAGCGATCCCGGGGCTGCTCGACACCACGGACGCGCTGTTCGTAATCATTGGCTCCGGCGAGATTGCGCTGGAGCGCCAACTGAAGGGCCTGGCACAGGCTCACCCCGAGCGCGTGTTCTGCCACATCGGTTACTCCGAGCCCCTTGCCCACCAACTGGAGGCCGGGTGCGACATCTTTGCGATGCCATCGCGTTACGAGCCCTGCGGACTCAACCAGATGTACAGCCTGCGTTACGGTACCCCGCCGGTCGTACGCGAAACAGGTGGTCTGGCTGACACCGTGGAAGATGCGACACCACGCAGCATTGCGCGCGGCGAGGCAAACGGCTTCGTGTTCAGCGATGCGAACATGCCGGCGCTTTCGCAGGCGCTGCAGCGTGCATTCGAACTCTACCGCCAGCCCAAGCAATGGATGAAACTGGTGAAACAGGGTATGCGTACGGATTTCAGCTGGCGACACAGTGCCGAGGCATATCTGTCGCTGTACCGAGCAGATTGACGAGCAGGAGGTAGCTCTCATGGCCGAACAAGATACAACCGAAGCCTGTGTACTGCCCAACATGCGGGCGCTGCCAACCGATGCAGCATCCATCAGTAACGACATGAGCCGGTACCTTGAATACCATCTCGGCCGCTTCCTCGGCTGTGATCGCTTCTATCTGTATGAAGCCCTGACCTACACGGTCCGCGACCGCATCATGAGCGACTGGCGCAACACCTGGTGCAAACACCGCCGTGACGAGGTGCGCAGGGCACACTACCTTTCACTCGAGTTCCTGATTGGCCGCTCGCTGGGCAACCACCTGCTCAATCTCGAACTCGAGGAACCGGTCAATACCGCATTGCAGGATTTTGCGATATCGCTCGAGGAGATCCGTGACACCGAGCCGGACGCCGGCCTCGGCAACGGAGGCCTGGGGCGATTGGCAGCCTGTTTTCTCGACAGCTGCGCCACACTGGGCCTGCCGGTCACCGGTTACGGCCTGCGTTACCACTTCGGTATGTTTCACCAGCACATAGAGAACGGTTACCAGGTCGAGGACCCGGACCAGTGGATGCGTGACGGCCACCCATGGGAGGTCGAACGTCCCGAGTATACCCAGACCGTCCGCTTCGGCGGCAGGACCGAGCATTTCCTCGATCAGCACCAAAAGCCGCACACGCGCTGGGTGGATACCTGCGACGTCCTCGCAGTGCCTTACGATGTTCCCGTCTCCGGTTACCGCAATCACATAATCAACACCTTGCGGTTATGGTCGGCATCGGCCACCGACGAGTTCAACCTCCTGGAATTCAATGCCGGCGACTATGCGGATTCAGTGGCAAGCAAGAATCAGGCGGAAAACATCACCATGGTGTTGTATCCGAACGATTCAAACGAAAACGGCAAGGCTCTGCGCCTGCGCCAGCAATATTTCCTGACCTCGGCCAGCCTGCAGGACGTGTTTCGCCAGTGGGGCGACCGGCCGTTGGCCGAATTTGCCGACTACAACGTGTTTCAGCTCAATGACACGCACCCGAGCATCGCCGTGGCGGAGATGATGCGCATCCTGCTCGACGATCCCGACAAGCGCCTGGAATGGAATGAGGCCTGGGACATCACCCGCAATTGCATGGCTTACACCAACCACACGCTGCTGCCGGAGGCGCTCGAGCGCTGGCCGGTGCGCCTGTTTGCCCAGCTACTGCCGCGGTTGCTCGAGATCATCTATGAGATCAACGCGCGCTTCCTGTGCAGCGTGCGCCAGCGCTGGCCCGGTGACAACGACCGCGTGCGCCGCATGTCACTGATCGAGGAAGGTCCCGAACCTCAGGTACGTATGGCCTGGCTCGCCATCGTCGGCAGTTTCTCCGTCAACGGCGTGGCGGCACTGCACTCGGATCTGTTGATCCACGGCCTGTTCAAGGATTTCCACGACCTCTGGCCCGAGAAGTTCAACAACAAGACCAACGGCGTCACCCCGCGCCGCTGGCTGGCCATGGCGAACCCCGCCCTGGCCGAACTGCTGACCGAAAAACTCGGTGACGGCTGGCAGTCCGACCTCGGCCGCCTGTCGGACATGCGGCCGCTGGCAGAAAATGGTGACAAGGCATTCATGCGGCGCTGGCAGGAGATCCGCCGCCAGAACAAAGAGCGCCTGGCCGACATTGTCCTCGAGCGTACCGGCGTCGCGTTCGATCCCTCGGCGCTGTTCGACATCCAGGTCAAACGAATCCACGAATACAAGCGCCAGCTGCTCAACGTGCTGCATGTGATCCACCTGTACAACCGGATCCGTCATGGCGATACCGAAAACTGGGTCAATCGATGCGTACTGATCGGCGGCAAGGCCGCACCCGGATACCAGCGGGCCAAAGAGATCATCAAGCTGATCAACAATGTCGCGGCCGTGGTCAACCATGATCCTGCGGTCGGCGATCGGCTCAAGCTCGCATTCCTGCCCAACTACGGCGTCACCAAGATGATGCATATCTGCCCGGCCGCAGACCTGTCAGAGCAGATATCAACCGCCGGCAAGGAGGCCTCGGGGACCGGCAACATGAAGTTCATGATGAACGGCTCGATCACCATTGGCACCTACGACGGTGCCAACATCGAGATCATGGATGCGGTCGGCTCAGACAACTTCTTCCTGTTTGGCCTCAGGGCGGACGAGGTCAGAGACCTGCGCAATCACTATGCCCCGCAGCGCTACATCGACAACGACAACGACCTCGCGCAGGTAATGAGCCTGCTCGAGAGCGATCATTTCAGTGCCATCGAGCCTGGCCTGTTCCGTGGCATCATCGACGGCATCAAGAGCCCGGACGACCCGTGGATGACGCTTGCCGATTTCCGCAGCTATGTCGAGGCGCAGCACCGCGCCGAATTGGCATGGCGGGATCAGGAGGCCTGGACACGCATGAGTATCCGCAACTGTGCGGCCAGTGGCGGTTTCTCCACCGACCGCACGATCGCCGAGTACAACCGCGATATCTGGCATCTCAAGTCGTTCAAATGAACGTGGTCAGACAGGTACGATTCAGTGCGGTGACTCGCCGGCGAGTTTGAAGCGCGCACTGCGGGTCTCGGGGCCGAGCAACACACGTTGATGTGAATACGTCAACTCGATCTCATCACCCGGCCGCTTGTCCATGGTCTGGATCTTGACGTCGGCGAAATGGCGGATGGGCTGACCGTCGATACTGACGATGAGGTCGCCCTCGCTGACGCCCGCCTGCTGGGCCGGGCTGTCATGCCCGAACCCTTTGACGAAAACGCCATCCTCACGCTCGTCGAGGAAGACGCCCATCAGCCCGGCGGGCGGCAGATTCTCGTCATTTGCCAGCACCAGGTAGTCTGCCGCGTTGGAGAGTGTCGACGATGGGCTGAACGTTGCAATGGTGGTCCCGCGGATGCCGGTACGCCGTGTCACACGCGCGGGAATGCCGGCACGTGTACTGACGTGGCCCTTGCCTGCCAGCACCAGGATGCGCCCCGCCGGATGCTGCTGCAGGTAGGCGGCAACCCGCTGCGCCATGCTCTCATCCCAGGTCAACTGCACCTCGAGAAAGCGCTGAAACTGTGCATTCTCGGATTGGTGCAGATCGAAGATCCCGCGCAGCAGTTCCTCGTAAGTCTTGTCGCTGAAGTCATAGTCATCCGGCAGCCCGCTGCGCAGTTCCCCGGAGAGGCCGTCGATGCCGACACGCCGGATCTCCGAGGTCAGTTCCTGATCGGCGTTGAGTGCGATGATCGGAATACCATTTTCCCTCGCGAAGCGCACGATCGGACGGTACAGGCGATAATCGAACCGCCAGCGCTCGTAATATTCCGTGTCGCGCAGGAAATCCGCCTCGCTGATCCGGCCGGCCAGGTAGTCATCGAGTACCGGTTGGAAGCGCGCCTGGAACCACTCCACGCCAACGGCGAGCTCACCCCCGTGAGCCGCCATCGCGCGCAGGACATCGAGCTGCAGCAGGTGGTCACCATAGGCTGTGTGGGTCTCACCCACATAGACCAGGCGTTCGTTGCGCAACTTCGTCATCAGTTCCGGCAGGGTTGCGGATTTTGCCGGTTCGACAACAATCGGGGGCATTGCCGCGGTGCGCTCGCCGGCCTCCGCTTCCACCATCGTGAGTACTGCCATGACCAGTCCATTTGCCACCAAGACCAGCATTGCCAGGGCGGCAGTCTCGATGCTTTGCCTGTATTTCACGCTCTTACCTCTTGGCGCATCGGCAACCGGCCTCGCGCATGATATGTCCGTTTCGGTGCTGGCAGAATCCGGCGAAATCGTGGTCGAAGACACCGTCCATGTAGACCGCAAGCGAGCCGTTTTCGAGTTCATTCTGAATGCAGGCTATGCAGTGCGTGCCGCGGAGGGAACACTGCACGCCATCGCCACGTCCGACGACGGCCTGCGCACAGCCTATCGCGTCACCCTGCAGACCGCCACGGATGCCCTGAAGTTGCATTACCAGGGAAAACCGAGGTTTTCCGAACATATCCCACCGGGCGGGATGCCGCAGGGTATCGTGTCGAGCGATGGCGTCTATCTCGATGCCTCATCGGCCTGGTATCCGTTGTTCGACAGGGATTTCGACAGTTTGAACATGGTGGTCAAACTACCAGACGGATGGCAAAGCGTCAGCATAGGCAGGCGCCTGGACGATGGCGATCGCGTGTCCTGGTCAACGGAGCGCCCGCACGATGAGCTCTACCTGATCGCCGGCCGCTTCTTCCGCCACGCGCGACAGCACCGTGACATCGCGTTGTCGGTGTGGCTGCTCGAAGACGAGCCAGCACTGGCAGACCGCTACCTGGCGCTGATGGGCGACTACATCGATCACTACAGCAGGCTGATCGGTGACTATCCGTACGCCAAGTTCGCGGTTGTGGAGAACCACTGGCAGACCGGTTTCGGAATGCCGTCGTTCACGTTGCTGGGTTCGCGGGTGCTACGCCTGCCATTCATCCCCTACACCTCGCTGCCACACGAAATCCTGCACAACTGGTGGGGCAATGGCGTGTGGGTGGACTACGCCGGCGGCAACTGGAGCGAGGGCCTGACCGCCTACATGGCTGATCACTGGATGCAGGAGCGCCAGGGCAAGGCAGAGCAGTACCGACTCAAGGCCCTGCAGCGCTACAGCAACTTCGCGGCCGCGGGTCATGACCTGCCACTGCTCGCATTCACCAGCCGACACAATGACGCGAGCCAGTCGATCGGCTACAGCAAGTCGCTGATGGTATTCCATATGCTGCGCAACGAGCTCGGTGACACGGCCTTCATCGAGGGGCTGCGGCGCCTGTGGCAGCAGCACCGCTTTACCCGCATCGGCTTCGAGCAGGCACTGCACGCAATCATCGGCGATGACGAACAGCTTATGGGGCGCTACCGCACCTGGCTGCAGCGTACCGGGGCGCCTCGCCTGGACATCGACTCGATCGAGGTACGGCCGCAACCGCTTGGATATCATCTCGCCATCACCATTACGCAGGACCAGGACGGCCCCTTCGACTTCGTCCTGCCGATCGCAGTCACGCTGGAGGGCAGGCCGGTCGCCAAAGTGTTCCAGGCGCGCATCGACCGGGCGAAGCAGACGCT
>JAGRHB010000110.1:2379-6624 GCA_020445245.1 Gammaproteobacteria bacterium | reverse complement strand
CAGTGTGACCCGCACATCGTCGGTCGTGCCTGAGCAACCGGCGAGAAACACACCGGCCAGGGTGGCGGCGAGAATCGGGCGCAAGGGACTATTGTTGGTCATGTTCTTTCTCCCGGCTTATCGAAGTTGATGCGGATGCTGGCGCAGGCTCATTGATCGAGCTCGACGCCGTCGACCTTCTGGAACCCGCGTGGCAGTTTGTTGCCACGGCGGCCGCGCTCACCCTCGTAAGCATTGAGGTCGGCGGCGCGAAGGTTCAGGTAACGTTTGCCCGAATTCAGGCGGACCCTGCCGCCGTCGGGTACCGCCAGGATATCGATCACGTATTCCGTGCGCTCGGCAACCGCCTTCGGTGGAATACCGATGATCTTGTTCCCCTTGCCACGGGTCAGCTCCGGCAGGTCGTTGGCCGGGATCACCAGCATACGGCCGTCGCTGGTGACCGCGACCAGTCGATCGGTGTCGGCATCGCTGATTGGGCTGGGCCGCAGGACCCTGGCGCCGGACGGCAGGCTCAGCACCGCTTTGCCGCCTTTCTTGTTGGCCAGCAGGTCTTTCGCCTGAACACGGAAGCCATAACCGGCGTCCGAAGCCAGCAGCCACCACTGGTCCGGCTCGCCCCCGAGCACGGCGACGAAGGACTGCCCGGCCGGCGGATTGAAGCGGCCGGTGAGCGGTTCACCCTGGCCACGCGCAGATGGCAGGGTGTGCGCGGCCAGCGAGTAGCTGCGTCCCGCCGAGTCGAGGAACACCGCCTGCTGGTTGCTGCGCAGCCTGACCGCCTGGCGAAAAGCGTCGCCGGCCTTGTAGCTGAGCTCGGCGGCATTGACATCATATCCCTTGGCAGCGCGCACCCATCCCTTGTCGGACAGCACCACGGTGAGCGGTTCACTGGGCGTCAGCTCGGCCTCGTCCATCGCCTCGGCGGCCTCGCGTTCGACCAGCGGCGAACGCCGCTCGTCACCGTATTTTGCGGCATCCTCCGTCAGCTCGCGGCGGATCAATGTCTTCATGCGCTGCTTCGAACCGAGGGTCTTTTCCAGGTCGTCGCGTTCTTTGCTCAGCGCCTCCTGCTCGGCGCGGATTTTCATCTCCTCCAGTCGTGCCAGCTGGCGCAACTTGGTATCGAGGATGTAGTCAGCCTGCAACTCTGTCAGTGCGAAGCGCGCCATCAGAACCGGCCTTGGCTCATCCTCGCTGCGGATGATGCGGATCACCTCGTCGAGGTTGAGGAAGGCGACCAGCAGACCTTCCAACAGGTGCAGGCGCTCAAGCACTTTGTCGAGACGAAACTGCAGGCGCCGGCGCACAGTGGCAAATCGGAATTCCAGCCACTCGACGAGGATCCCACGCAGATCCTTGACCTGCGGGCGCCCGTCCAGGCCGATCATGTTGAGATTGACGCGGTAGCTGCGTTCGAGATCGGTGGTGGCGAACAGGTGCAGCATCACGCGCTCGATATCGACCCGGTTGGAACGCGGTACTATCACCAGACGGGTCGGATTCTCATGGTCGGACTCGTCGCGCAGGTCCTCGATCCAAGGCAGCTTCTTGGCCTGCATCTGCGCTGCGATCTGCTCCAGCACACGGGCGCCCGACACCTGGTAAGGCAGTGCGGTCAGCACGATCGCCCCCTGATCCTTGTGCCAGCGCGCACGCAGGCGCAGCGAACCGCCGCCGGACGCGTAGATCTTGCGCAGTTCCGCGCGCGGCGTGACGATCTCGGCCTCGGTCGGAAAATCCGGCCCCGGCACATGCTCACACAGGTCGGCCAGTGTCGCGTCGGGGTCCTCGATCAGGCGGACACAGGCCGCCGCCACCTCTCGCAGGTTGTGCGGCGGTATATCGGTGGCCATACCCACAGCAATGCCAGTCGCACCGTTGAGCAGTACGTTGGGCAGGCGCGCCGGCAGCATCGCCGGTTCTTTCAGCGTCCCGTCGAAATTCGGCAGCCACTCGACAGTCCCCTGGCCGAGCTCGGACAGCAGCACCTGCGCATAAGGTGTCAGCCTGGCCTCGGTATAACGCATCGCGGCGAAGGATTTCGGGTCGTCTGCCGAGCCCCAGTTGCCCTGGCCATCGATCAGCGGATAGCGGTAGGAAAAGTCCTGCGCCATCAACACCATTGCCTCGTAGCAGGCGCTGTCGCCGTGCGGATGGAACTTGCCGAGCACATCACCGACCGTGCGCGCCGATTTCTTGTGCTTGGAAGCCGCCGAAAGACCAAGTTCGGACATCGCGTAGACAATGCGCCGCTGCACTGGCTTCAGCCCATCGCCGATATACGGCAGGGCCCGGTCCAGAATCACGTACATGGAATAGTCGAGGTAGGCCTTCTCGGTAAAGCGGTGCAGCGGCAGCTGCTCTATGCCGTCGGCGTTGTACTGCGGTTCCTGGTCCATTGAACTTCGTGCTGGTGCTGGGGAAACGCGATTCTACACCGTGCGCCGCAGATTCCGTCGGACGGGGAATTGGGCGTTTTCGATCACTTGGTGCCACAAGACCTGGCATCGATCGAATGCCGGATCGTAGATACGCGGGAACGGGCTCTCAGGGTTGAAACAGTGGAGATCGACACGTAAGAGGCATCGCCGCGTGGGCAGCCCTGGATTGCCACGGTCGATGTTTCCTTTCTCTCAATCGCCCAGCCATACCCGCAGCCACAGCGAGGCGCCACTGGCCAACAGCAGTGCGCCAACCGCGACAGCCATCTGGCGAGCACTCAGCCCAACATGGACACGGTCGCCGAGCGCAAGCCCCGCGCCCATCAGCGGCAAGGCTCCCAACAGGTACCAGCCCATATCGGGTAGCCACAACAGGCCCGCAAGCATGATCGCGGCCAGGCGCAATCCACCGTCGATCAGGAAGATCGCCGACAGCGTCGCGCGCATCGCCCCCTTGTCGCTCAACCGATGCGCCAGGTAGATCACGTAGGGTGGCCCCCCGGTCGAAAACACCGCGCCGATTCCACCTCCCGCCATGCCGGCCAGCAGTGCCCAGGGACGCGAAATGATTCGCTCACCGTGCAGGCCGAGCAGGCTGCGCAGGCCGAATATCACGACCAACAGCCCCAGCACGGTCAGCAGTGTGTCGGGATCGACATTCACCAGCAGCTGCAACCCAACCACGATTCCCAACAGCGAACCGGGCAGCAACCACCACACCTCTGACCAACAAACCTGGCGGCCACGCAGACCGCTGCCGGTCAACACCAGTGCGGCGACGACATCCAGCGTGGCAATGAAGGGCACCACCGTCGTCAGCGGCAGCATCTGCACCAGCAGCGGCACCGCAACCAGCGCAGAGCCGAAGCCAGTGACACCGCGCAGAAAATAGGCGAAGAACACCACGGCGGCAGCGAGCACGAGATCGAGGTTCGACACTGGCTGATAGGCGATTTCTGGGGTGGCGCGGCAGATAACCGGTCAGCCGTATGCCCCCTGCAGGAAGGGGTTATGCGCCCGCTCCTCGCCCACGGTCGTGGCAGGCCCGTGCCCGGGCAGCAGGGTCACGTCGTCGCCGAGCGGCCAGATACGCTCGCGTATCGAACGCAGCAGCGTCGCATGGTCACCCCTCGGAAAGTCTGTGCGCCCGATCGAGCCTTGGAAGATCACGTCGCCGACGATCGCGATCCGCGCCTGCCGGTGAAAAAAGATCACATGCCCCGGCGTGTGACCCGGGCAATGGTGGACATCGAGCGTCTGCTCACCGAAGCACACCTGATCGCCCTCATCCAGCCAGCGTCCGGGCACGAAAGACTCGCCCGGCGGAAAACCGAACTGGCGACACCACTGCGGAATCGTGTCGAGCAGGAAACGGTCGTCCTGGTGTGGCCCTTCAACCGGCAGGCCGAACTCACGCGCCATGCCGCCTACCGCGCCCGCATGGTCGAAGTGGCCATGCGTGACCAGGATCTTCTCCAGCACCACACCCGCGTCCTCGGCAGCGGCCAGGATACGCCCGGGCTCTCCGCCGGGATCGACGACGGCGGCCCTGCCGGTCGATTCACAGCACAAAAGGGAGCAGTTCTGCTCATAGGCGGTCACGGGGATGATGCGTACTTTCATAAAGGAAAGCGTACCCTGGCCGCTAGCCGATTAGCAAAACGGCCTCACGCCGACGCCTGGACTGCTGCCACAGAACTTGCCCGCCCCACCCCGTGTGCGATGGCGGTGCGGCGGCAGGGACATGCGACCACGGTGGCCGGTCTCTCAGCCAACGGATCGATATACGTGTTTGCACAAT
>JAGRHB010000110.1:0-2279 GCA_020445245.1 Gammaproteobacteria bacterium | reverse complement strand
GGATTTGTTCTGGTCTTGAAGGCCGACACACCACAGGCCCGCTACCCGCTGCCTTTAAAGCCGGCGGTGGTCAGCCTATACGCCGCCGAGCCCTGCACACTCCTCACGATACCCCTGTCAGCAGAGGCACCGACTGCGCCGACACCTTCGCCTGTCGCCCCTAGACTGGATCTCGCCGAAGCCGATGCCCTCTGCCAGATCGAGGGTAACTTCCGCAAGCAGCGCTGCGAATTGCCCAGCCTGCCCGACCTTGCATGGAAGATCGGCAAGGCCATAGACGACCCCCACAATGACAACGAGGATATCGCGCGCCTGATCCAGCTCGACCCTTCCCTCACCGCACGCCTGATGAGCATCGTCAACAGCCCCGCCTTCGGCAGTTTCAGGAAAATCTCGACAATCAACCAGGCGACGACACGCCTGGGACGACAGAAGGTTCGAAGCCTGGTCTACAGCTGCCTGATCAAGAGCATCTTCAAGATCAATTCCAAAGTCCTCACCAGGCGCATGGAGGCGCTGTGGCGGCGATCCGCTCACGTCGCCGCCCTGTCGTTCGTGCTCGGCCGAGAGACACCGGGCGTCGACCCTGAACAGGCAATGCTCGCAGCACTGATTCATGACATCGGGACCGTCGCGGTAATCGGCGGCCTGAAACACTTTCCGCTGCTGGCACGCCGCGAAGAGGTGCTCGATTACGTCATCGCGAGCCTGCGCACCGAGGCGGGTCTGCTTTCCCTGCGGCAGTGGGGGCTGAGAGACGAGTTTGCCGATGTGATCGAGAATGCCGGGAACTGGCAGCGGTTCGGTACGGCGTTACCGGACAACACCGACGTGGTCCAGATCTCACTGTTGCACGCGTCGATCGGCCAGCCTGATCAGGCGGCGCTGCCACGTATCGACAGTGTGCCGGCATTCCACAAACTGGCACGTGGACAACTGACGCCACGCCATTCATTGAGCATCCTGGAGGCCGCCGAGGCCGATGTGCGCGAGGTGCGCTCGCTGCTCGGCGCCGGTTGAGCCACAAGCACGCCGTATCAAGAAGGAGCGGTGTCCGCCGCTAGAACGATTACGTCGAGATGCGTTGCCCCGACGGCACGGCATCGCCTCGGCGCCGGATGGCGACAGCCTCTTGACCCGCCTTTGGTCTGACCGGCTGACGCAATCGATCAACCCTGTCCTGACGACCTATCGGGCACATGAACACCCATATGGTCAGTCAGGCCAAATGCGGAAAGACCATGTTGTTCGGACTCGGAAAACGTCTTGGCAGACCGGCAAACCGGCTCAGTGCGGAAGCACTTGCCGGCCTGGGTCCTTATGCGGACCTGCCGGCAGAGTTACTGCAGGCCGCACTGGAGCAGGTCGAAACCACCCAGGTGAATCCCGGCCTGTTGAAGGATTCTCTGCCGCCGGACCGGCGGACTTTTCTGCAACGCGGCAGTGTGCAGATCCAGACCCGTAGCGGCACGATGTCGCTGTTACGCGCAGGCACGGCGCAGGCGCGTTATCCGATGCCGCGCGCGCGGGATGTGGTCAGCCTGCTCGCCACCGAACCGTGCACCTTCGTCAGTCTGCCATTGTCGGTCGGCAAGGCGCACAAGCTGCCGCGGCAGGCGCGCATCGACCCCATGCAATTGACGGTACAGGAAAACACGGCACTGACGGCATTGCGCAACAGCTTCCGCAGCCGGCAACGTGTACTGCCGAGCCTGCCGGATCTCGCGCTCAAGATCGGCAGGGCCATGGACGACCCGGAAACCACCAATGAAGACATCGCGCGCCTGATTCAGCTCGACCCGGCGCTGACGGCTCGTCTCGTCAGCGTGGTCAACAGCGCCGCCTTCGGCGGCCTGAGCAAAATCACCAGCGTCCAGCAGGCCGCGGCACGGCTGGGGCGCAAGAAAGTCCGCAGCCTGGTCTACAGCTGCCTGTTGAAAAGCATCTTCAAGATCCCGTCGCCGACACTGAGGCGGCGCATGGAGACACTATGGCAGCACTCCGCGTCGGTGGCCGCGCTGTCCTTCGTGTTGGGCCGCGCCACCCCCGGCATCGATCCGGAGCAGGCGCTGCTCGCGGGCCTGATACACGATATCGGCGCAATTTCAGTGATCGATGGGATCAGCGAGTTTCCGATACTCGCAGAGCGCGAGCAGGTACTGGATCATGTGATCGCTGATCTACGGGTCGAGGCAGGGATACAGACGCTCACATGTTGGGGTCTTCAGGATGAACTGCAGGACGTCGTCGAACACGCGGAAGACTGGTTGCGCATGGGT
>JAGRHB010000010.1:8620-16195 GCA_020445245.1 Gammaproteobacteria bacterium | reverse complement strand
CACCGCCTGGTGCAGATCGTCCTGGCCCGAGGGGCCACCGGAGTTGATCATGCCGATCCGTCCCATGTAGCAGTTCGCCACCTGGTAACGCACCAAGTCTATCGGGTGGTCGCTGGTCAGGTCGTCGTACACCCTGGGATGGGTCTTTCCGAAACCGATCGCCTTGTATCCACCGTTACAGGTGGCCTGCTTCTGCTTGACGATATCGGCCTCGATGGTCACCGCCAGGTGGTTGGCCTGGCCGGTCAGATCTGCCGCCTCGTGGTAATCGACGCCGTCCTTCTTGAATGCGTTGTTGCGCAGGTAGGCCCACAGCACCGTCACCATACCGAGCTCGTGCGCCCGCGCAAACGCCTCGCTGATCTCTATGATCTGCCGCCGTGACTCCGGTGCCCCGAAATAGATGGTCGCGCCCACCGCCACCGCGCCCATGTCGAACGCCTGATCAACACTGGCGAACAGCGTCTGGTCGAATTCGTTCGGATAGGTCAGAAGCTCGTTGTGATTGAGCTTTACCAGAAACGGGATCTTGTGCGCATAGCGGCGCCCGATCGAGCCGAGGACGCCGAGCGTCGATGCCACCGCATTGCAGCCGCCGGCCATCGCCAGCTGGATGATGTTCTCGGGGTCGAAATAGATTGGGTTGGGCGCGAACGAGGCACCGCCCGCATGTTCCACACCCTGATCCACGGGCAGGATCGACAGGTAACCCGTACCACCGAGCCGGCCGTGATCGAACAGGGTCTGCAGACCCCGCAGCACACCGGGTTTGCGATCGGATTGCGCCGTGACGCGATCGACGAAATCCGGCCCCGGCAGGTGAATCAGGTCGCGCGGGATCGTGGCGCACCGGTGGTCGAGGAGGAACTCCGCCTCATCACCCAACACATGCAGAATATCGGTCATCGTTGTTCCCTCCGGTAACGGTTAGACAACAGCTTAGGCCGCCGCCGGCGTCAGGCGGATGAAAAAGCGGGTGCGACATAAAAAGACTCGGTCGACACGGCAAAGCCTGCTGCCATATGCGTCGAGAAAACCAAGTGGATTCGCCTGCTTATCCGTTTTGCAGCGCCTTGCCGGCAGCCGTTGCGACAGAAACTGCAAACTGCAGCGACTGCCGGTCAATGCGTAACCGGCAGCCAAGCAATCCAGGTGTCATTCCTGTGCAATCAGGAAGCGGGTTTGGCTGCCTCGGCCGGTACAGACGGCGCAGGCTCGGCGGGCGCCGGGGCGACCTCCGCGGAGGCCTGTTCGGCCTTGTTCCGCAACTGCCCCCACCACTCGCCGAGATAACCCTTCTGCCACAGCGCACCAAGCACGGCGAACACAATCGCCAGGAACAGGTAGAACTTCCAGGGGCGCTTCTTATCAGCGAACGGATCGCGCATCGAGCGCTGTGCGCCACGCGGCAGTTCAGCCGTGCCGGTGAGTGTCGAGCCAAACGGAATGTTGATGCGCGCCGCGGTGTTCACCGCCCAGCCGTTGGCGTCGAGAATCGGGCCAAGGTTGCGCTGACGCAACTTCATGTACGCCATGATCATCGACGGGCCGGAAATCAGCAGCATCAGGCCACCGACCGCCAGAGGCATCTCCCACCATGACAGACTGAGAAAGCCGGTGAGTACCGCTGCCAGCGCGGTCCCGATGGCGCCGACCGCCAAGCCGATAGCGGCAAAAATACCGGCGAACTTGCCGATGTCGAAAGGCGCCGCCGCCTTACCCTCCTGTGCCTTGGCCGAGAGATCACCGACACCTTTCGCTGCGCTGTCCTCGACCGCTTTGTCCTGTGCACCGGCAAATTTCTCGATCTGTTGCGAGATCATGCGACCGATACGTTTGTACGGCGACCAGAACGCCTGCGAGATGCTGATCGGGTGCTCGATGACTTTGATGATCGTGGCATCCCAGTCGGCACCCGTGCGGTCGTAAAACACACCGTTGCGCCCCACCATCAGATTGTCGGCATCACCGCCGGTGAAGGCCGCCGCGATGGTCATTTTTTCCTGACCGCCGCGACGTCGGCAGTCGCAGTACGCCAGGTAAGTCTGGCTCCGGGTCGCCAGGGCGCTGTGAGCCGCCACATCCAATACGACGACACACAGCTCACAGCTGCGGCCATCCAGGTACAGGGTGCCCGCCTGAAAGATCGCCTTGTGCTCGGCGGAATAGAAATCGCGCAGTGACACAAAGTTGTGCAACAGGGTGTCGAGATGCTGATAGTAGTGCACCAGCCGGTCGACCGATGCGATCGCGTCCGCCGCGCCGGACAGTTCCCTGTCCTGGGCGATCAGCGCGGAGAGCGCGGCATGCATGTCACCGGCAGCCAGCTCCTTCACCCTTGCTGCACCGAGCGCCGCCACGGCATCGCCGCGGTGACGCGCACGCCATGCCGAGTGGGCAGCGAAACGACTGCTGATGTCGTCCCATTGCGCCGCAGTCAGCTCGCTGACATTGCCCAGCAGCGGTAGCGCGACCTGGTCGCGAAACGCGGCCAGTGCGGCCGACCAGCCTGGATTGAGCTGCTGGTCCAGCGACAGCGGCCGGTCCGCTTCCACGCGTGCCAACGGAAATGCCGCGAGTTCCTCGGTGGCCGACGACAATGTCATGTGCGCCAGCGCAGTGTATTCCGCCTCACCGGGGTTGAGGAAGGACTCCGCCTTTGCGTCAAAGGCAACCAGGCGGGCGCGCGTGAAGTAATCGTTGATCTTGGCCTCGACCGCCTCGTAGACCGACGCCGCCGGTTCGGTTGCATCACCCAGCGGGCGCACATTGGCGGCATCCGCTTCGGCCTCTGCCCACCATTCGGAATACGCCGTCACTTCGGCAAAGAACCTGTCCAGCAGGTCCTGGTCGATGCCCTCGGCACCGCTGCGGTCCGGCACCGAGCCGACACACGCAATGACGTCCTCGATCACTTTGGCCATGTCCGCGTCTTCGGCGGACCCGACCGGGACCACGCCGTCGCCGTTGAAACGGGTCTCGGCAAAGATCTTGTTGGTGTCGGCCGTCTCCGCCGCCGTGATCACAGCGGCATCGGCCTTGCCCAGGTTTTCAAGGATCCGCCTCGCGGAGGCCAACAACTGCCCGCCCTCGTCGCCACTGTCGTCGATCGACGCCAGCGGCAGTCCCTGGGTGCGTTCGAACAATTCATTCGGGTCCTTCAGCACACTGCATACCCATTCGACTGCCGCAAGCACCTCGGGGACGCGAATGCGCCCGTCGCCATCGGTATCGAGCAACGCGAGCGTGTGCCGGTCGAACTCGACCCCTGTGGTCGGACAGCTGAGCGCTGCCCACAGTTTCTGGTTGAGCTCCGGGAGGTGCAGGATATCCTCCGCAGAATCAATGACCACCTGATCGAAGCCGCCCAACTGGTTGAAGCGCCAGCGGTGTCCGTCGGTGCGCGAGTTTGACGCCATGGATTTTCCCTCTCGGTTATTTTTTGTATCAGTGGTATTTGCCGCGACACCTCTCCGGCGCCCGGGCGTGTGAATCACCAACGGCCATGGCCGTTTCCCTCTCTCCTCCCTCTTTCCCGGAGGGAGAGAGGGACGCAGGCTCCCTGCGCGAGTTTCACGTCAAAGAAGCAGTTGATCGTGACTTTGCCGTGTCCGGGAAGAAAATTCCATTACACAGTGCCAAGAACCGCCTGCCCCCCGGCCGCCGCAAATGCGGGAATGGATGCCCTGAGCTGCGCCGGGCAGGCAATCCCTCAGACCGCGAACCAGCGCCCACCGGCACCGATTGCGATCGTAAGCAGTCCGATCAGGGTGTTGATCCCGACCAGCATACGGATTTGCGCAAGACTCTTGCCACCGGCCGGCCAGTCCTGTGCCGCGACGGACCGCCTCAGCCGCGCATAGGGGGCGAAATACACATGGAAAAAGATCAGCATCATCAGGATGCCCAGCGCCAGCATCACATGGACATAGAGACCGACGTGAGCCATCCCACGATACCAGCCGAAGATCATCCACAACCCCGTCGCCAGGATCGCCACGATGGCAGACCAGACCCACGGGAAAAAGCCGGCAAAGACACCGGACCACAACGTCAGCCGGGCCGGCGGCTCCAGCTGGCTGGCCGCCACCGGCCGCAGGATCACATAGGCGAAAAACATCCCGCCGACCCAGATCACTACGGCAACAACATGCAGCAGCATTGCAAATCCCATCATCTCAACGACTCCGAAGTGGCCATGAACACGTCCATTCTACGCGGCGAACAGGGTAATCAGACAGTCACACTGTGTGCGGTTTAAGATTGGCGCATCGCGTCATCCAGGTACGGAACATGGACAACAGCAAACATCACGTCGCAGTGCTCGGTGCCAGCCCGAAGCCGGCACGCTACGCGAACCAGTGCATTCGCCTGCTGCAGCAACACGGTTACCGCGTCACCCCGATACACCCGCGGTTCGACGACATCGAAGACCTTCCGGTGGCACACGGCATCGACGCGATCACCGATCCGGTCGACACACTGACCCTGTATGTTGGACCTCAACTGCTCGAACCGCAGGCCGAGGCGATTGTTCGCCTGAGGCCGGGCCGGGTCATCTTCAACCCCGGCACCGAGACGCCGGCAGTGCAGAAGCGACTGGAGGCCGCGGGCATCGAATGGTTCGAGGCATGCACCCTGGTCATGCTCAGGACCAACCAGTTCTGACCGATGTTTCTCGGCCTTGCACTGATCCTCGGCGCCCTGCTGTGGGCGCGCGACATCCGTCGCCGCGCACGCTCCGGATCACCAGGCTTCCGTGGCCCGCTGATCATGGGTGCTGTCGGTGTCGCGGTGTTCCTGTTCTATCTCGGGGTGATCAGCTACGGGGTATCCGGCGCATGAGCCGCTACCGACCCGCAGCACCACCGAAGTCCGCCTACATCACACGCGGCGGCTGGGATGCGCTGCATGCCGAGCAGGAGGCTTTGTGGAAGAAGCGCCGCGATGTCGTGCATCACCTGGCTGCCGCAGCCGCCGAAGGCGACCGCTCGGAGAACGCCGAGTACATCTACCGCAAGAAGCAGCTGCGCGAACTCGACAGACGCATACGCTATCTGCAAAAACGCCTGCCGGAACTGAAGATCGTCGACCGCCAGCCGGACGGCACCGGACAGGTATTCTTCGGCGCCTGGATAACGCTGGAAACGGGGTCCGGCAACGAGACCGTCTACCGCATCGTCGGCGCAGACGAATTCGACCCCAAACGCAACTGGATCAGCGTCGATTCGCCGATGGCGCGTGCACTGCTCAAGCGCCGGGTGGAGGACGAGGTCTCCGTCGAGACGCCGGGCGGACAGGTGGACATGATCATCCTTGCGATCGACTACACCCCCCCTGCCAACCCCTGACGCGCCGGGTGGCAAGACCCAAGACGTCAGCGAATCCAGCCGAATGCCGCCGCCACCAGGTAGGCGATACTGAACAGCACCAGGCCCGCACTCCACACCTGCAGCCACAAAACCCGCCCCCTGCGCCCCAGCCACAGCAGGGCGAGACCGATGATCAGCGCCAGGGCAACGGTGAAATTCAGCATGAAATGCAGCCCGCTGCTCTGCGAGTAGATCTGCATCTCCTGCGCCGGCGGTACACCTTCGGATGCCTCATAGCGCATCAGATCAGCTCCACATCGGTCATCACCTCGACCAGGGCCGGACCTTCGTAGGCGATGGCCCGTTTCAGAGCGCCATGCAGCTCATCCGGGTGGTCGACCCGTATTCCGAGACCACCGCAGCTCTTGGCGAAGGCGGCGAAATCCGGATTGCGCAACGCGGTCTGCCACACCGGCCAATGGCCCGCACGCTGCTCCTTGCTGATCTTGCCGAGTTCACCGTTGTTGAGCAGCACGTGGGTGATCGACATGCCGAATTGCACCGCCGTAGTGAACTCCGCCATGTACTGGCCAAAACCACCGTCTCCGCTGACCGAGACCACCTTTCGACCACGGTAATCCGCCTGTGCACAGGTCGCCGCCCAGGCGCCCATTGCCGCCGGAAAGGCGAATCCGATCGATCCCAGGTAGCCGGACATCAATATGCGCTGGCCGCGGCATTCGAAGTAGCGCCCGAACGAATAGGTGTTGTTGCCGACGTCGACCGCAATCACCGCGTCGGCGGGAACCTCCACGGACAGGGCCTCGAACAGCGTGGCCGAATTGATCCCCGCACCGCGATCACGCCCACGGCGTGCGGCCTTCTCGTCGCGCCAGATGCGCCAACGCTCCGCCAACTCAGGAGCCTGATCCACGGAGCCGGTGTCCTCCGGCAGCGCGCGCCACAGCCACTCGGCGGTCAGCCCGATCTCGCCCAGCACCGGCAGGTCGACCGGGTGGAACTTGCCCAGCGTCATCGCATCGAAATCCACCTGGATGATCGGTTTTTTGGCACTGATCCCGGTATGGTTGGCAAAGCTCGCGCCCAGCACCAGCAACAGGTCGCTCTCGTTCATACACCAGCTGGCCACCGGGGTGCCGCTGCGACCGAGCACCCCGGCCGCCAGCGGATGATCGTCCGCGACCTGCCCTTTCGCCTTGAAGGTGGTCAGCACCGGCGCCTTGAGTTTGTGCGCCAGCTTCAGGACGTGCTCCATGGCTTCCAGGGCACCGTACCCGACGATGATGACCGGCCGTTTGGCGTCCTTCAGGCGCTGCAGCGCGTCGGCCAGGCAGTCGATCGCCGGCAACATGCGACGGTCGCCGAGCCGGCCGTCCGGCGTTCCGGCCTTTGTCTGCTCATCGACGGGCAGCGTCTGCACCTCGTCCGGGAAGATCAGGTGCGCCACGTCGCGCTCGACGATCGCGGTCTTGCACGCCAGATTCATCAACTCGACCGGATTCGAGTCACGCAGAACAGTCTGGCTGAATCGCGCCACCGGCGCATAGGCGCTGGCCAGGTCGATCTCCTGGAACGCACCGGGCCCAAGCACCTGGGTGTTCACCTGCCCGGTCAGCGCCAGAACCGGCGCGCGGTCGACCTTGGCGTCCCAAAGCCCGGTCAGCATATTGGTCGCACCAGGTCCCGCGATACTCATACAGGCCGCTGGCTTTCCCGTCAGCTTGGCGTAACCTGACGCGGCAAAGGCCGCCGCCCCTTCATGACGAATGCCAATGTACTGCAGCCTGCCATTCTCCTCCTGCAGGCGCAGGGCGTCGCCCAGGCCGAGATTGGAATGCCCGACCATGCCGAACACATGGGTCACACCCCAATTGACCATGGTCTGGGCCACCATGTCGCTGAGCGTCGGAGTGTGGCGCGTCGATTCCCGCACCGCGACATAGATGCCGTCATCGCGCCGCTCGACCGGGTAGGTCTTGACCCCATCGTCATGCGCGCCGGGTGAGCGGCCGCTGAGCGGATCGAAATCCCAACCGTGCCACGGGCAACGCAGCCAGCAGTCGCGATCGCCGTCGTTGCACTCGATGCTGCCCTCCGCCAATGGCCCACCCTGGTGCGGGCAGGCATTGTCCAGTGCACCGACCTGACCGCGGTGAAATGTCAGCGCGATGCTCTGACTGCCAGCCTGCACCGCACGCACCTCGCGTTCACGCAACTCATCCGGCTCGGCAACCTTGTACCA
>JAGRHB010000010.1:0-8325 GCA_020445245.1 Gammaproteobacteria bacterium | reverse complement strand
GCGATGACGTGAATCAGTGGATGAACAGCTCGTACAGCGTCAGCACGATCTCTACCACGATCAGTATTACGATATACCACTCCACCCGCAGGGTCCGCTGTGCCTGTACCAGATCAAGAAGGGTCTCCGCCGTGGTGCTGATCAGGTTCAGCTTGCGTTCCAGCGCGCCGCGCCTCTCGCGGATCTCGAACTCTTGTTCCAGGCGCAGGAACAGCCGCTCGCGTTCGGGGTGGTCCCAGATGAGGTCCGGCTTTTCGCCGATCTCCGCACGGCCCACCATCCGGTGCTGTACACGCAGCATCTCGCCGATATCTGCCACCAAGCCATGCAGCTGACGGATCCGGTGCCTGCCGCTGCTCAGCTGCTCGGCCAGTGGCTCCACGCGATCGAAGCTGGAAGCCACCAGGCGTTCATGATGATCCAGGGTCACGCTCTTGGCCAAAACGTCGGCCACCACCTGCAGGCAGGCGAGTTCATCGGTATCGAGTTGCAGCACACCATCCAGCAGCAACCCGGGGTTCCCAGGAGCGACCACGAATTCCAGGGTCTCGAATTCGCCGTGGTCGACTGGCTCCGTGACCAGGTCGCGCAGGCCGGCGATAAACGCCGTCTGCCCGATGGCGGCCACATCGAAGAACACCACTACGCCGAACCGGAAGATGACGGCGATCCCGCCGCCGGCAACCTCCACTGCCACCGGTGCGCTGGAGAGCAAAGGGGTCTGCATCAGCGGACGCAGATTGATACGACGCCCCACCAGCAGGGCATGCGCGAAGCGGGTGGCTTTGGGCTGCGACATGGGATGGACCGTACGAACAAGCGAATTGAACCAGCGGAGACTGTAGGCCTAATCGACGACACTCTCAATCTCGACGGCGATGCCATGAAACCCCTTGCACCACGCCGTTTTCTATCCCCTAATAAAACCCTGTTCCATGCTTGCCTCAGGCTACCCTTTCACCGGTGCATATTCGCTCGGCCCATCCCTCTGACCTCGACGCACTGGTCGCCCTGGAGAATCGCTGTTTCGAAGGCGATCGCATCAGTCGGCGTCAATTCCGTCACCTGCTGCACAAGGCCCATGCCGCACTGTTCGTAGCTGAACAGAACGACGAGCTGATCGGCAGCCTGGTGCTGCTGTTCAGCCGCGGCACCTCCACGGCCCGCCTGTACTCCATCGCAGTCGCCGAAGCGGCGCGTGGCAAGGGGGTTGCGCGTGCGCTGGTGGAACGCGCCGAAACCGAAGCATGGCGTGAGGAACGGGCGCTGATGCGATTGGAGATCCGCAAGGACAACCTCTCATCCATCGGCATGTTCGAGGCCCTGGGCTACCGGCGCTTCGGATCGCTTAGCGGTTACTACGCCGACCAGATGGACGCCTGGCGCTATGAGAAAGCCCTGGACAATCGCCTCAAGCCGCGCCTCGAACGCGTGCCCTGGTACGAGCAGACACTGGAGTTCACCTGCGGCCCCGCGTGCCTGATCATGGCGATGCAGACGCTGGACCCGACGATGCAACCCAGCCGCAGCCTCGAGCTGAAGTTGTGGCGCGAGGCCACGACCATCTTCATGACCTCGGGGCTGGGCGGGTGTGGTCCTTTCGGCCTCGCGCTGGCGGTGCACCGGCGTGGCTTTGATGCCGAGATATGGGTCAACGATCCCGGTGTACAGATGATCGATTCAGTGCGCAGTGCGGAAAAGAAAGAGGTGATGGCGCTGGTGCAGGCCGACATGGAGGCCGAGATACGCGAAATCGGTATCCCGGTGAATTTCGATGTGCTCGACGATGCCGCGCTGGAGGCGGCATTCGACCGCGGCGCTGTACCCGTCGTTTTGATCAGTTCGTGGCAGATCTACAACGAGAAGTCACCACACTGGGTGGTAGTCAGTGGATTCGATGAACACTTCGTGTATGTCAACGATCCGTTTGTCGACTATGACGAGGGCGAGACAGCGATCGACTCGATGAACATGCCCATCGGCCGCACACAGTTTCAACAGATGGCACGCTATGGCCGTAAGGGCCTGCAGTCGGTCGTACTGATCACCCGGAGAGCAGATACATGAGTGAGCACGTGATCCTTGTCGACAGCCTCGCGCAATGGAAGAAGGATTTCCCCGATTATTCCGTGATTGAGGTACGCGACTACCTCGTCGATCCGGCCTGGTCGAACCGGCGCAACCTGCGGGTGCTCAACCTGTGTCGCGACACCGACTATCACAGCCCCGGCTACTACGCGTCTTTATTGGCCGAGGCGCGCGGGCACAAGGTCATCCCCTCGGTACGCACACTGCAGGACCTCAGCCGCAAGGCGCTTTACAGTACCGAACTCGACGACCTCGACAGACGCGTGGAGAAGCTGTTTCGTGACCAACCTGCCGAGATTACGCGCTTCGAGGTGCTGGTGTGCTTCGGTGAATGCGAGGCGCATGCGCTGCGGCATCTCGGGCGCGCGCTGTTTGAGATGTTCCGCGCACCGCTGATCAAGGTCGAACTCAAGCGATCCAAGGTATGGCACATCACCGGCATACGCAGCGTGGGACTGAAGGCATTGCGTCGCAGCCAGGAAGCAATGTTCTTCGATGCGATGGCCGGCTATCTGCGCCGCCCATGGCGTTCGGCGCGCGGGCGTCGCAATATGCGCTACGATCTTGCGATCCTGATCGACCCCGATGGCAAGTTCGCGCCTTCCAACAGGCGGGCACTGGCACAGTTTATCCGTGCGGCGCGCGCCGAAGGCATCGACACCGAGCTGATCACATCGCGTGACTTCGGTCGCATCGCAGAATTCGACGCGCTGTTCATCCGTGAGACCACCAACGTCAATCACTACACCTACCGGTTTGCGCGCCGTGCCGCGTCGGAGGGCCTGGTGGTGATCGACGACCCGGACTCCATCCTGCGCTGCACCAACAAGATATACCTTGCCGAACTGCTCAACAGGCACAAGGTGGCGACGCCGGCGAGTGTAATCGTCAGCCGCGAGGAACTCGATCGTGCCGAGCAGCAGCTCGGCTATCCGATGGTGCTGAAGATGCCGGACGGCGCCTGGTCGACCGGGGTATTCAAGGTAAAGGACCGCGCCGAGTTCGAGGCCAGGGCGGAACAGCTGTTCCGCGATTCGGAGCTGATCCTCGCACAGGCCTACACCTACACCGATTTCGACTGGCGTGTCGGCATACTCAATGGCGAGGTGTTGTACGTCTGCCGTTATTACATGTCGCGCGGACACTGGCAGATCGTCGATCACTCCAAGGGCAAACCACGCGAAGGCGCCTTCGATACGCTGCCGCTCGACGAGGCGCCGAAGGCCGTGGTGCAGACCGCACTCAAGGCAGCCAATGCGATCGGTAACGGACTTTACGGCGTCGACCTGAAGCAGACCGGCCGCAAAGTATTGGTCATCGAGGTCAACGACAACCCGAACATCGATGGCGGCGTCGAGGACAAGGTCGCCGGCACTGCACTGTACCAGCGCATCATGCGCGAGTTTCTGCGCCGCCTCGAGGCGCGCGGGCGCTAGCGCCCCGACGGAGGGATTTCCGGCAGCTCAATCGATGCAGCTGCGGGTGACGCAGCATCGCGCCGATATCGGCGGTCTCGATCAACTCGACCCCAAGGGCACCGTAGGTGATGGCAAGTTCGGGATCCGTGATGTCATACAGCATCCAGCGCTCAAACTCGACCCAGGGTCTTTCCCCGGGCGGGAGCTTGCGGTGGTTGCACACCATGAGGTCGGGTCGGAGCTCGATCGCACGCCGGCGGTGGACGGCGTCGTAGTCGTGCAGGACCCAACCGGTAGCGAGCACGCCATGCTGCCGCACATAGGTGATCGCGGCATGGTCGAATGAGATCACCATGCACTGCTCCGCGCAGGGTTGCAGCTGTGCCAGCAGACGCGCCATCACCGGCTGCACACCCCAATACACAAGGCTCTGCTCCTTGATTTCGACCAGTACCACAGCGCTAGGATAACCCCGTATCAGATCCAGCACCTGTCGCAACAGCGGCACTGGCTGCGGGCAGAAGGCCTTACCGAAGCGCGCGGGCTCGTGCACACTGAGCGTCCCACACAGCGCGGTATCCACCGAAAACACCGACATATCCTGACCGGCAGTGCGCAGAAAGTTGTCATCGTGCAGCACCACAAAATCACCGTCGGCATTCATCTGGACGTCGCATTCGACGTAACAGGCGCCGGATTCGAGCGCTGCACGCAGACCGACCAGAGTGTTTTCAGGGTAGCGCGCCATCAATCCGCGGTGCGCCACCAGTCGCGGTATCGCCATGATCCGAATCGATCCACAAGAGCCGGGATCGACAGATTACCGGTATCGCTGCCCGCTGGCGCGGGCTTTCGAGTCCCGGCGGCTAAGGGGTGGCGTCGTTCCGTGTCTCCGCTTCGGTACTTGCTGCCTCCCAGGCGCAGATCGCCATCTTGCGCCCATTGCCCCAGTGATAGCTGCCGAACTCGCCGGATTCGCGCAGCACGCGGTGACACGGGATCAGAAAGGCGACCGGGTTGCGTGCGACCGCACTGCCCACAGACCTGGCCGCACGCGGCCTGCCCAGGTGTGCGGCCAGCTGGCTGTAGCTGAGCATCCCGGCGAACGGCAACCGCAGCAGTGCACGCCATACCTGGATCTGGAAATTCGTCCCACTGACCCACAGGGTGAGGCCGTCCGCCGCACGCTCGACCGGGCGGGCAAACACGCGCTTCAGCAATGCGCCGGCACCGGGATCATCGCGCACCAGCTGGGCTCCCGGCCATTCGCGAATCAGGCCTGCACCAAGGTCGCCGGCGTCGCCATCATCAACGAATACCAGATGGCAGATGCCCCGCGCGGTGTACGCGATATGCGCCAGACCGAATGGCGATGTTCCTATGCCGTGGCGAATCTCGATACCCGATGCAACGGCCTTGAACTCCCCCGGCGACATGGCCTCCATGTTGACGAACAGGTCGTGCAGCCGGCCCGGACCCGACATGCCGCTTGCCAGCGAGAGCCGAAGCACATCACCGGTCCTGACCATGCATTGCTTGGCATACTCGACGCTGAGGTACTGCTGGAAGCGCTTCGGACTGATGCCGACCCAGCGGCTGAACAGGCGCTGGGTGTGCGATGGACTCAGCCCAAGGTGTGTCGCCAGCTCGTGCAGGTCGGGCCGAACGGGATGTCGCGCGCGCAGGAAGTCAATGGCATCTGCGATCCGCTGATAGTTGTCAGTCTTGTCCATCGCCAGCGCGCCCGTTCCCGAAAAGAATCCGTCAGTCACTCTAGCCGCGGGAGCAGCCGCTGCCCACCCGGTTCTTGCGCCCGACACCGTTACCAACTGCCAGGCCAATGCCACGAAAACTGTGTGTCTGCGACGTTGCGGCCCGGTTTATGCTTTTCGGCGGCGTCGGCAAATGGGCAGACGCGAGGGCCGGGAAGTCGGAGGCAATATGATTTGGTCAACACAACACAGGGCGCATCTGGGTCGCTGGATTGAGTCAGCCGCAGTGCAACGGCTGATCATTGCACTGATCATCGTCAACGCAGCGACCCTTGGCCTCGAGACCTCAACGCACGTCATGGCGATGGCAGGTGGCCTGCTCAGCCTGCTCGACCGAATACTGCTTGGCATATTTGTCACCGAGATCCTGGTGAAACTTTACGCATTGGGCGGGCGATTCTTCCGTAATCCCTGGAATCTGTTCGACTTCGTCGTCGTCGGTATTGCGCTGGTTCCATCGACCGGCCCGCTGACGGTATTGCGCGTACTGCGCGTACTGCGCCTGATCTCGATGGTGCCGCGCTTCCGCTTCGTGGTCGAATCGCTGCTGCGCGCAATCCCGGGGATCATGTCGATCGCCGGACTGCTGTTGATCCTGTTCTATGTCGCCGCGGTCATGGCCACCGGGCTGTTCGGTGAACGCTTCCCACAATGGTTCGGCAGCATCGGTGAGTCGATGTTCAGCCTTTTCCAGGTAATGACACTGGAAAGCTGGTCTATGGGCGTGGCGCGCCCGGTGATGGAGGTCTATCCCTGGGCCTGGTCATTCTTCGTTCCGTTCATCCTGATCGCGACCTTCACCATGCTCAACCTGTTCATTGCGATCATTGTCAGTACGATGCAATCCATGGTCGAGGAACAGAAGGCGCAGGAGACGGCGCAGATCGGCGAACTGGTGCACAGCGAGAACCTCGAAGTCCATGCCGAACTGCGTGCCCTGCGCCGCGAGATCAGGGCCTTGCGCGAGGCTCTCGACAGTTCGGGCTAGCACCCGGACCCACGCGGGCACAGATCGTGCGATGATCGGCGCTAACGGCCACAACGCGGAACCTGCATCCGATGAGCACACCCGGCAAGACCCAGACCATGGCGCTGTTTTGCGATTTTGAGAACGTCGCCCTCGGCGTGCGCGATGCGAAATACGCGGCATTCGACATCGGCAAGGTACTGGAACGCCTGCTGCTCAAGGGCAGCATCGTGGTCAAGAAGGCCTATTGCGACTGGGAGCGCTACAAGGACTTCAAGTCGCCAATGCACGAGGCGGCGTTCGAACTGATCGAGATACCCCACGTGCGCCAGTCCGGAAAGAACTCGGCCGACATCCGGCTGGTCGTCGATGCCCTGGACCTCTGCTACACCAAGGCACACGTAGACATCTTCGTGATCATCTCAGGCGACTCGGACTTCTCGCCGCTGGTCAGCAAGCTGCGCGAGAACAACAAGGAAGTGATCGGGGTCGGCGTCAAACAGTCCACCTCGGACCTGCTGATCGCCAACTGCGACGAGTTCATCTTCTATGACGACCTGGTGCGTGAAGACGAGAAACAACGCCGTGCCAAGCGCAAGCGCAACGCCAGGAAGGCCACGGCGAAACCCGTAGCCGGGGAAGCACCGAGCGAGGAAGACAAAAAGCAGCAGGCCCTGGACCTGGTGGTCGAGACCGTCGAGGACCTGTTCGAGGAACGCGGCGAACAGGAAAAGGTGTGGGGATCGATGGTCAAGCAGGCACTCAAACGCCGCAAACCCGGTTTCAACGAGAGCTATCACGGCTTCCGCAGCTTCGCCAAGCTGCTCGAAGAAGCCTCCGCACGCAAACTGCTGGAGCTGGAGTACGACGAGAAGTCAGGCGGCTATATCATCCGCAACTATGTCCACGAGGACTGAACCGCAGTCCTGACGTTCGGCGCCTGCTATGCCCGGGCCTGACGGGCCTGGCGCTGCATCGACCAGCCGGCGATCACGATTCCGATGGTCACCAGGCTCACCAGCAAGGTCGCCAGGGCGTTGATTTCCGGACTGACGCCCAGGCGTACGCTCGAATAGACCACCATCGGCAGGGTCGAGGCACCCGGCCCCGAGGTAAAGCTGGCGATTACCAGGTCGTCGAGCGACAGCGTGAACGCAAGCAGCCAGCCGGCCGCCAAAGCGGGAGCGATCAACGGCAGCGTGATGACGAAGAACACCTTCCACGGCCGCGCACCCAAATCCATGGCCGCCTCCTCCAGCGAAGGATCGAGGCGCACCAGGCGCGACTGCACGATAACGGCGACATAGGCCATCGAGAAGGTCACGTGGGCGATTGTGATCGTGGTCATCCCCCGCCCTGCCGGCCAGCCGATCAACTGTTCCATCGCGACGAACAGCAGCAGCGAGGCCAGGCCGAGAATCACATCGGGCATGACCAGCGGCGCACCGATCATCAGTGCCAGTGCGGAGCGCCCGCGAAAACGCCCGAAACGCACCAGCGCGGTACCGGCCAGCGTGCCCAGGACCACTGCCAGCGTCGCGTTCATCAGGGCGATGCGCAGGCTGATCCAGGCGGCCCCGAGCAGCTGTTCGTTGTGCAGCAGGCTCACGTACCACTTGGTGGAGAATCCGGCCCAGACCGTGACCAGGCGCGACTCGTTGAACGAATAGACGATCAGCGAAAAAATCGGCGTGTACAGAAACGCATAGCCGAATGCCAGCAGGCTGAAGACCAGGGTGGGATGGCGCACGGTCATTCCGACTGCCCCCGTTCCCGGAAGCGCTCAAACAGCAGCACCGGCGCCACCAGCAAGGCGAGCAGCGCGACCGCCACGGACGCCGCCACCGGCCAGTCACGGTTGTTGAAAAACTCCGTCCACAGCACCTTGCCGATCATCAGCGTGTCCGGTCCACCGAGCAGGTCGGGGATCACGAACTCGCCGACGGCGGGAATGAACACGAGCAGGCACCCCGCGACGACGCCTGGCAGCGACAGGGGAAACGTCACCTTCCAGAACGCCCCCGTCTCGGAGCATCCGAGGTCCTTGGCCGCCTCGATCAGCGAATAATCCATCTTTTCC
>JAGRHB010000109.1:1847-6643 GCA_020445245.1 Gammaproteobacteria bacterium | reverse complement strand
CGTATCGAGCAATCCGACCAGCACGTAGAACGCGAGCACGACCATCGCTGCCTGTCCGGTACGGCTGCCGGCCACGCGCCGCCACGGCTCCAGCAGGTGTTCGTGGCGGCGCGTATACCAGACCATCGCCAATGCCAGGCCCAGTAGCAGGTAGATCAAAGCGTCCGTCCACAATAAGACCGGCTGATAAGGCATGTCTCAGTCCAGCCTCACGCGCGGATCGGCGATCGTGTAGGAAATATCGGTCAGCAGCAGACCAAGTATGTACAGCACCGCACCCAGGAAGACCATGGCACGCACGATCGCGAAATCCTGGCTGTTGATCGCATCGATTGTGTAGCTGCCCAGGCCCGGAATGCCGAAGAACGACTCGGTGAGCAGACTACCGATGAAGAGCAATGGCAATACCACGACCACACCGGTCAGGATCGGGATCAGCGCATTGCGAAGAACATGGCGGAACAGCACCAGGTGCTCGGAGACACCCTTGGCGCGGGCCGACCGGACGTAGTCACGATGGACCTCTTCGAGAAAAAGCGTGCGGTACCAGCGGGTGCCGGCACCGACACCACCGACCACCCCGACGATCATCGGCAGGACAATGAACTTCCAGGCATGTACGCCGGTGTCGTAACCGGATATCGGCACCAGGTTCAACACCTTTCCGACCAGGAACTGACCACCGATGATGTAGAAGAGCCCTGAGATGGACATCATTGCCACGCACAGCACCACTCCCCAGAAATCCAGGTAGGTCGCGCGAAAGAACGCCAGCAGCAGCGCGAAGGTGATGTTCACCGAGAGGCCGATCAGCAGCGTCGGCACCGCGATCGCAAGACTCGGCCACATGCGCTGCGAGATATCATGGCTGATGTCGCGCCCACTGTCGGACTGGCCGAAATCGAACAGAAACAAGCGGATCGACTTTTCAAACAGTATCGTGTCGGTGAATACCGCGGCACCCTGCCGGGCGGTGTTGACCAGCAGCGGCCTGTCGTAACCATGGTCCTGCTTCCAGGACTGGATGGCCTCGTCGGTCACGCGCTTGCTGCCGAGATGCATCCTCGCCATGTCGTCGGGTGAGTTGACCACGAAGAACAGGACGAAGGTGAGCGCGTTCACGCCGATCAGGATCGGCAGCGCGTACAACAGGCGTCGGATGATATAGGCAGTCAAAGCGCCCTACTCCTCTCGCGTGCGCGAAAACCGCGTATGGCGGGGATCAGCGACACGAACAGCAGACCGAGAACCAAACCGACCGGCCACAGCACGGGCCGGTTCCATGCCTGTTGTGCGGCAGCGCGCATGGGGCCGTCCACGCGCTTGTACTTGAGTGTGTTGTTGGCCATCAGATGCGGCTTGGCGTTCTTGTACCAGGCGTGGTGCAGACTGAACGCCTTGGGAAAGAATCCGAACAACCAGGGTGATTCCTCTCGCAGGATCCCGACCATGCGGTCGATGACAGCCTGCCGCTCGGCACCGTTCGGCAGGTCCTTCATACGGACGAACAGTTTGTCGAACTCGGCATTGCTGAAGTTGGCAGCGTTCTCCCCCTTGAACTCGACCTTGGCGTTGGGGCCGTACAGCAGAAAGAAGAAATTCTCCGGGTCCGGGTAGTCCGCATTCCAGCCCCAGCTGAATATCTGAGCGGTACCGGTCAGCATCTTGTCCTGGAACCGATTGTAGTCGGTGGCCCGGATGACCAACTCTATACCCAGTTTGGCCAGCTGCTTGCGGTACCACTGCAGTGTCGCCTTGCTGTCCGGCCCGGCTGCCGGCGTATCGTAGTAAAGGATCAGCGGACCGCCGGTCTGTGGATCGCGGCCACCGGCATAACCCGCCTTTTCCAGCAGGCGCCTTGCCTGTTCGATACCGCGCCGTCGCGCGACGCCGTTCAGCCATTCGTGTGTGACCGGGTTGACCCCCTGCTCGCCATCGCGATAGCCGAAAATGCCGGGTGGCAGCGGACTCTGCGCCACCTCGCCGCGACCGTTCTGGAAGATCGAGATGAACTCCTCGAAATCCATCGCAATTGCAATCGCCTGGCGCAACAGTCGCGCCCGCTCACTGCCGCCACCCACCACCGGGTCCAGCATGTTGAAACCGGTATAGAACACCGAGGTTTCGACGGCGGTACTCAGACGGACCCCCTTTTCGATCATCGACTCGGTCAGACCGGCCTCGCCGCCGCTGCCAAACTGCACTGCCTGATCGAAGCTGTCTGAACCGATCCCGGAGTTGTCGTAATAGCCTTGAAGGAACTTGTTCCAGCGCGGGATCGCCTCATTCTCCAGCGAATACACCGCGCGATCGATGAACGGCATCGGGCGTCCCGCGTCATCCAGCAGCCCTTGCTCGCGGGCCTCCGGTGGGCCTTCGCTCGGATAGCGCTCACCGTGAAAATTCGGGTTGCGCACCAGTACCATCCGCAGGTTCGGATTGTTCTCCGTCAACATGAACGGGCCTGTACCGATCGGGTACCAGTGCAGGTTGACGTTCTTTTCGTCCAGCCCCGGCTGCTGGTAGAAACGCTCCGCTTCCCAAGGCATCGGGGCGAAAAAGTTCATCGCCAGCCAGTACACGAACTGCGGATATTTCTTCTCGATACGGATCCGATAGGTGTGGCGATCGATCTCTTCGACACCTGCCATATCGATCGTGCGCAGATCGAGCCAGGGCTTCGCCCCTCCCGTCTTCGCCTGCAACCGCTCATAGGCAGCCCTGGATTCAGTCACAAAATCCTCAAAGCCGCGGATATGCCCCGCCATCAGGCCTGCCACCGGTGAATGGTTGGCGGGAAATGCCAGCCGCTTGATCTGATAGATGTAATCAGCAGCCACCAGCTCCCGTGTGCCGGTCAGTGGGAAATCGGCGAGGGTGTTGACACGCTGCGTCTGCTCGACGTCAAGCGGCCAGTAGATGGGGCTGCCATCCGCGTTGACGGCCAGTGCCGGGTGCGGCTGGTAACGGATGCCCGGCTGGATACGCAGGATGTAGTCGGTATAGGCGACATCCGCGGCAGGCGCCTGGTCGTCGAGTTCGGTCCCGTCATGCGCGTAAAACCGGATCTGCGGCATGTCAGCCGCGGTCAACGGCACCAGGCTGTAGGGGCGCTGCAGAAAATGGTACTGCAGTGGCGGCTCGTAGACCTGCGAAATGAACGCCCACTCATTCGCGCTGTAGGAGCGCGCCGGATCGAAATGCTTTGGGCGCTCGGAAAACGAGCTGTAGAAGACCGACTTTGCCGATTCCCCGGCGCGGTAAGGATCATTCCAGGCCTGGTCGGTGCAGCCGGACAGCACCGTCAGCGCCATAAACGCAAGTAGCCAATCCAGCCGCCTCACACGCGACCGCGAAACTTTGAATGCCGGAAATCTTTGGGTTAAGTTACGCGCCATTCTTTGAACGTTTTCGTGTCAGGCTTCGGGCACCACGAAGAGCCCGCTGATGATCGCATTGCAGCGGGTATCTGTCAGCCCGTTTGTTCCCCACAGGATTCAGGATCACGAGGAAATCATATGGGATTCTTAGACAACAAACGCGCATTGATCGTCGGTGTCGCGAGCAATCGTTCGATCGCCTACGGTATCGCCAAGGCAATGCATCGCGAAGGGGCGGAACTCGCTTTCACCTACCAGGGGGAAAAACTCCGGGACCGCGTGGCCGGTTTCGCAGCGGAGTTCGATTCTGACATCGTGTTGCCGCTCGATGTCGGCAGCGACGAGGAGATCGATGCGGCATTTGCCCAGCTGGCACAGCGTTGGGACGGCCTGGACTGCCTGATCCACTCGGTCGGCTTCGCCCCCCGGGAACAACTCGAGGGCTCGTACATCGATGCGGTGACGCGTGACGGATTCCGCATCGCGCACGATATCAGCGCCTATAGCCTTGCCGCGCTGGCCAAGGCGGGGCGCGCAATGATGGCGGGCCGTAAAGGCGCCATCGTTACCATGAGCTACCTGGGCGCCGTGCGTACGGTTCCCAACTACAACGTCATGGGGGTCGCCAAGGCGGCACTCGAGGCAAACGTGCGATACCTCGCCGATTCGCTCGGTCCGGAAGGGACGCGCGTCAATGCGGTATCGGCCGGACCGATCAGGACACTGGCAGCGTCCGGGATCAGCGGCTTTCGCGGCATGCTCGCCGAGGCGGAACAGAAAACGCCGCTGCGACGCAATGTCACGATCGACGAGGTCGGCAACGCGACGGCATTCCTGTGCTCGGACCTGGCATCCGGTATCACAGGCGATGTGCTGTACGTCGACTCCGGGTACCACATTCTAGGGATGGCATAGACCAGATCCACTGAACGAAAAAAGCGGCCGCCTGGCCGCTTTTTTCACGAGTCCACTTCGATCATTCCTTGATCGGAACGAGTTTGATGTCTGCCTGTTCGCGCAGGCTGCTGGTGACATAGTTCAGTTGTGCGTTCGCCGCCTGCGCCACCGCCTGCTCCATCACCTTGGCCCGTTCAGCCTGCGGCATCGATGCCAGTTCCCCGCCCTGCACCGAATCGACCTCAATCAGGAAATAGTCGCCCTCGGCCGAGACGACACCTGCATACTGTGGCTTCGACGACTGTGGTGGCGCCAGGCCAAAGACCTTCGCCAATACCTCGGCCGGTACCGCGTGGTCGTTTCGGCCGATCTTGCCGGGCGCTTCGATCGGCCAGGCCTGCTCTGCCGCAAGGGCGCTCAGGTTCCCACTGCCGGATTCGAGTTCGCCAAGAAACTTCGCTCCAGTCTGTGCCGCCAATTCGGAGGCATTGGCCCTCCTGAAGTCAGATTCGATAGTCT
>JAGRHB010000109.1:0-1748 GCA_020445245.1 Gammaproteobacteria bacterium | reverse complement strand
GTTCGCCAAGAAACTTCGCTCCAGTCTGTGCCGCCAATTCGGAGGCATTGGCCCTCCTGAAGTCAGATTCGATAGTCTTGCGGTTTTGGTCGAATCCCAGGACACCGGCCGCCTCGTGCTCGGCAACCCGCAAGACGACAGCACGTTGTGGCCCGACCTCGATGAGTTCGCTGTTGTGGCCTTCGGTCAATACGTCGTCCGAAAACACCGCATTCATCACCTTGGGCGCGTCCAGGGGTGCTGGCAGCTGACCGCTCCGCGTCACCCAGTCGGTCGTCCTGACCGTCAGGCCCAGCGCCTCTGCCGCCGGCGTCAGGCTGGCCGAGTTCTCGTAGGCCGATTGTGCCAACCGCTCTGCGTAATCGAAATACAGGTTCTCGGCCTCGAACTTGCGGTACGCCGCCTCGACCTTGTCGCGCATGTCGGCAAATGCTGCATCCGATCCACCGCGCACATCGGTCACCTGGATGATGTGAAAACCGAACTCAGTACGTACCGGATCACTGAAATCCCCTTTGGCCAGGGTGAAGGCCGCGTCTTCGAAGGCTGGGACCATCAGACCGCGCTCGACCCAACCGAGGTCGCCGCCACTCTTCGCCGAGCCGGGGTCATCCGAGTTGGCTTGTGCCAAGCTGGCGAAATCGGCACCGCCACGCAGCTGCGCGAGCAGATCATCGGCCTTGCCCTGAGCCTTGGCCACTTCATCGTCGCCCGCACCTGGTGCGACCGTGATCAGGATATGCCGCATCGCACGTTCTTCACGGGCGACAAACTCCGCCCGATGGTCGCGGAAATACTGCTGCAACGCCTCATCGTTGACGTCGACCAGGCTGCCGAGTGCGGAAGCATCCAACAGCAGGTAGTTGACCTGTACCCGCTCAGGCGTCCGGTAGCGATCCTGATTGCTCTCGTAATAACGGCGCAGCTGTTCCTCGGACGGGACCGCCTGATCGATGAAAGACGATGCGGGCAACCGCGCATAACGGACAGTGCGCTGCTCTGCACCCAGTCGGACACGCGCACTGAGATCCGTCTCGGTAACGAACACTGTCTCGCGGATACCGCTGCGCAACTGCGAAAGTGCGAGGTCCTGGCGCACGCCCTGCTCGAAGTTGACACGGCTCATGCCGCGATTGCGCACCGCCGCCTCATAGGCCTGCTGATCAAACCGGCCGTCGCGCTGAAATGCCGGCACCGTGACGATGAAGCCACGCGCCTGCGCATCGCCGGTACGCAGATTCCAATCGCTGGCGCTGTCGGTCAGCAACCGCTCTTCGACCATCGCGTTCAGTACTTGCGGTTTCAGCCTGGCATCATCGAAAAGTTCGGCGCTGTAGTTGTCGCCCAGCGAGAACCTGAGGTTTTCGCGAAAATCGCGTACCCGCTGATCGAGCATTCGCTGGGTGATCTTCTCGCCGTTGACAACAGCCACTTCTGGCTCGCCGCCGACGCCGAGATATTCCTGGATACCCCAGAGGGCAAATGGAACACTGATGAGAATGACGATGGTCCAGGCGATCCAGCCCTGGGCTTTTTCTCTTATGGCCTGCAGCATTTTTCGCTTAAGTCTGTTGCAAAGTCGGAAAAGAAAACGGGGTATCGAATGATACCCCGTTTAATCCTAGATATGGCGGAGTGGACGGGGCTCGAACCCGCGACCCCCGGCGTGACAGGCCGGTATTCTAACCAACTGAACTACCACTCCGCAGTGGTGCAGCTTTCGCCTGTTGCTCTCGCATCAGGCCAAG
>JAGRHB010000108.1 GCA_020445245.1 Gammaproteobacteria bacterium | reverse complement strand
CGAAGATTTCCGAGAGGATCCGATCCTTTTCGAATTTACTTTGGGCTCGGGCTTCTAACTGCGTTGTGGCGCATATACGGTGAATAACTCGACATCGGTGATCGCGAACAGTCCGCCGCTGCCCTTCTGTTTCTTTTCGCGGTTGCTCCAGTAAGGCTTGGTGATACTGAACTGGAAGTCGCCCAGCTGCGCCGAGAACAGCCCGAATTCCTGTTCCAGCGCGGTGCGCGCATCGCCCTGCAGCGCCGACTCGGCGAGATGCTCGAGTACCGCCCGGTCGACCAGCGCGGCAACATTCGCCGCCTCGCCCTGTTCCTCGACCAGTGCACGCAGGCGCTTCTCCACGCCCCGCACCTCGCGGCGCAGGTACATGGTCGGGCGGCCGCCGGTCTCGATGCGCAGGATCGCCGCGGTGAATACATCGCTGATCGTATTGACCAGTCCGGGAATCGCGCTGTCCGGGCACACCGTGTAGCAGTTGCCGCAGGCGGTACAGTTCTCGGCAACGAATTTCGGATACTCGAAGCGGATCTGCGTCATGTCGCGGAAGATCCCGGTCGATGCCGGAATCAGTGACAGCGCCTGGTAGGGATCGGCAAGGTTGTCGTTACCGCGGCCGCTGCTGTAGAAAGACCCGGTCTGCTCCCAGAAACGGTGGATATCCGAGATGCCACCATCGGCCTGTGGCAGCGTGCGCAACATCACCGGCAGTGTCAGCTCCTTGCGTTTGGCCGCGGCCTGGCCGCCGACCACCTTGTCGGTAACCTCGAACACCTCGTCAAACCCGCGCCGCACCACGCGCAGGTTGTCCTGCACGACACGCTCGCCCTTGTCGCCGAATTTGTCACGCAACTGGTTCTCGATTGCCTGGAACAACCCCTCCTCGTTCAGCCCGGCGCGCTCCATCAACGGCGACGCCGCGAAGAACGCGCCCTGGAAGGCGTTGCCCTGCATACGGAACTGCAGCTCGACGTTGGAGGCCTCTTCGCGGGCGATGCGGAAGCCGTCGACGAAGAACATGCGGATGTCGTTTTCGATGATGAAGCGCTGGGCCTGCACCGGGATGCGCGCCCACGCGGCGTCGGCATCGGTCACGTCCGACTGCATGATGAACACCCCGCCCTGCTTGAGACCGAACAGCGGGTTCGAGTGGGTGAACACATTGGGATCCGGCGACATCACGACGTCGACAAAGGTGTACTCGCAGTTCAGACGGATCGGCTCAGGTGCCGCGGACAGGAAGTAGGTGGTCGGCTGGCCTTTCTTCTCCGAGCCGTACTTCGGATTGGCGCGGATATCGAAGCCCAGCAGTTCGTACAGCGTCATCGCCAGGTTCTTGCCGGTGGTCACCGCGCCCCAGCCGCCGACAGAGTGCATGCGCACGGTGATCGCACCCTCGGGAAGCAGGTCCGGATTTTCGCTGCCGCGCAGCGAGAGGTCGCGTACCCTGGGATAGCTGTCAGCGATCTTCTGCACGCGGATCTCGTCCTTCGGATCGGTCGGCTTGCGCATGAAGTCGATGCCCAGGTAGTAGAACTTGCGGCGCTCACCCTCCGGCAGCATGTTCTCGATCGCCGCGATCAGCCCCTCCGGTTGCAGGTCCCGCGATCCCAGGCCATAGGCGCCGGAGTACAGCGGCGGCAGGTCGGCATGGCCGTATTCCGCGTAGCTCGGATAGGGTTTCTGACCCTTGTGCGCACCATGCCCGTTCTCCAGGCACTTGCTGAGTGCCGCACGCACCTCACGCATGATCGGAAGGTCTTCGGCCAGCGGTTGGTCGGTACGCTCCAGCACTGCCACGCCCTTGCGTCCGCGCAGCGCCTGACCGATGAGATCGCCGGGAAACGGCCGGAACATCGTCAGGTCGACGACACCGACTTTGAGCCGGCGTGTGTCACGCAGGTAGTCGACCACCGCGTGCGCCTGCACGATCATGCTGCCCTGCCCCACGATCAGGTACTCCGCATCTTCCACCCGGTAGGTCCCGATCCGCTGATAGCGGCGACCGGTGAGCGCGTGGTACTCGTCCATCACCTGGTCGGTGATGCCGCAGATGTGTTCGAAGAAATACGGGCGCTGCGCGGCAACCGCCTGCATGTACGCATCCTGGTTCTGCACCGAACCCGACAGCATCGGGTTGTCCACATCCCAGATCTCCGGCACGCGCCGGCGTTTCTCGCCATACACCAGGCGCTGCGAAGGCGTCGGGCAGTCGATGATGTCGTCGGGGCGACCGAGGAACTCCTCGATCAATGCACGCTCCGGTACCTGCAGCGGCTCGATCAGGTGGGTGGTCAGGAAGCCGTCCTGGCCGACCGCCGCCGGTGTCAACGACAATTCAGCGACCTTGCGGGCGATCAGGTTGAGGTCGGCGGCACCCTGCGCGTTGTTGGCGAACACCTGGAAGAAGCCGGTGTCGTCGATGCAATGGTAGTCGTCATGGCCGCAATGCACGTTCAGCGAGGCCTTGGTGATCGCGCGGCTGCCGATATTGAGCAGATACGGCAGGCGTTTGCCGACGGCCGCGTACAGCGACTCGTGCATGAACGCCACGCCCTGCGCCGACGAAAAGTTGGTGGCGCGCAGGCCGGACATGGACATGCCGGCAGTGACCGCGGCTGCCGCGTGCTCGGACTCGGGCTCGACGAACACCAGCGGACGTCCGGATATGTTGACGTGCCCCTTGGCCGTCTCCTCCGCCCAGTACTCGCCCATCTGGGTCGACGGTGTGATCGGGTAGGCGCCAGCGGCGTCCGACGCCTCGCGTTCGCACATGATGACGGCACTGTTGCCGTCCATCGCCATGCGTACGCCTGGGTACTTGAACTGCTTGTCGTCTTGCTTCTTGCCGAACATGTTGTCGATCCTCAAGTCTCTGTGTCGCTGCGGTCAGCCGACTGGCAGCGCGGTCTTTCTGATGATTTGCCGGGCATCGCGGCCCTTGACGATGCGTTCGTCCGGTTCGCGCCAGACGATGGCCCCGGTCGGGCAGCGCTCGATGGCAACCCGCGAAGCCAGGCGGTTCTTGCCGTAATCAATGACCGCGAGATTGTCGCGAATCGTGATCAGGCCCTCCGGCGAGTCGACCGCACAGCGCTCACAGGCGGTGCAGATCACCTCACACTGCGCCTCTGCCGCGTCGCCGAATTCGCGGTTGCGGCACGCCACCCACAGCCGGTGACTGACGGGGTGGATCTCGAACAGATCCTTCGGGCAGACATCCACGCAGTCACCGCACGCGGTGCACTTGTCTGCATCCACGACCGGCAGGCCGTGGCGATCCATATGAATGGCGTCAAAGGTGCAAACGGTGGCGCAGTCGCCCATGCCCAGGCATCCCCAGGCGCAGCCCTTGCCGCCACCGGCAACCAGGCTGGCGCCGCGACAGCTGCCAAGACCGGCATACGAGGCGCGGATGTAGGCCACGTGTGCGCCGCCGGCACAGGCCAGGCGCGCCACGCGCTTTTCGTGCGTACCCAGTTGCACACCAAGGAAGTTGGCGATGATCTGGTTGGTGTCCTTGGAATTGACCGTGCACAGGCCCGGGTCCACCTCGCCCTTCACCAGCTTTTCTGCAAACGGCCGGCAGCCCGGCGTACCGCAGGCGCCACAGTTGGCCTTGGGCAGGAGATCCTCGACATCATCGATGCGTGGATCCTCCAGCACGAACAACCAGCGATTGGCGACGACAAGGATGCTCGCCAGGACAACACCCAGCGCGGACATGAAAGCCACCGCTACGCCGACAAACTGCAAGGAACTCAACTTCAAGTCCTCAGGCTGAAGCGGTCGAACAGCGCCCGCTTCGGTTTACAGTTGTACGGCTTGTGGCCGTGTGCAGACGTCTCGGGCAGGATTCGCCCAACTACGTCTCGACCCGGAAAAAACCGGGACTTGACCCTGAGAGCCTGTTGGTAAAAGGCCCTCTGAACTTCGTGGATTGGCCCAGTCTAGGGACCGGCAACAAAAGCGAAACACGGATGTTTTTAATGGTCGCTATTGGAATAGCCACGGCGACCGGCGAAATATTGTGCATTGCACAATTCGGGCGCACTTGCGGAATCCGTTTTTATTGTTTTATTTCAATTTGTTACGCAGCCTTATTAATCCCGTATCGGCAAGACGGCACGATCCGATGAAAATTGCGTTTCGACCGAGTACGCCCGTGAGGATTAGTTGACACCGGTCAAATGCAGCGACGCGGGACCAGCATCCCGATGGCGTCACGACGCGGCGGCGGGCACGCGATTCGCCCACCGAGACGGATCCAATCCGTGCACCCGGTCGGTCCCATTGGCCCGACCGCCGCCTCAGGCGTTATGCTCCACCGCCATTGCAGCACTGGAGCCCGACCGCATGAAACAGCCCGCACGCATTGGAATCGTCACCGTTTCGGACCGCGCGAGTCGCGGCGAATACCAGGATCTGGGCGGCCCGGCGATCCGTGAATGGCTGGATTCGGCGCTCAGCAGCAGCTGGGAACCGGTGGCCCGGATGGTGGCGGATGAACAGGAACAGGTCGAGGCGGTGTTGCGCGAACTGTGCGACGAATCGGGCTGCTGCCTGGTGGTGACCACCGGCGGAACCGGACCGGCGAAGCGTGACGTCACCCCGGAGGCCACCGAGGCGGTTTGTGACAAGATTCTCGACGGCTTCGGCGAGCTGATGCGCTCGGTCTCGCTGAAATTCGTCCCCACCGCGATCCTGTCGCGGCAGATCGCCGGCATCCGCGGCGAGTCACTGATCATCAACCTGCCGGGCAAACCCAGTGCGATTGCCGACTGCCTCAACGCGGTGTTCCCCGCGGTGCCTTACTGCATCGACCTGATCGACGGGCCCTACCTCGAAACTGACGAGACCGTGATCAAAGCATTTCGACCCAAGGGCGCAGCACGCCCTCCCACTGACTGAAGCGGCTGCCCGCGGACTGTCATCGCCACATTCAGAGCGTCAGGCCGCCAACCCCAAGCCCTCCCGACAGACACCTTTTGCACCGATCCTGCAACGCCTGGCTGCAGCCAACGAAGCCGGCGGCGCGGCGTTGGGAAACAGCGGGAAGAAGGTGCGGCGACCGTCGCACGGGGTGAGCGACAGATGGGCAAGGCCGACCCCTGGCGCGGATTCCTCATCGATCTCCCGATGCGGCCGGTGGTTCCGCTGGCACCGCTTTCTGTTGCTGGCGCAGCTGATCAAGGCGTTCCAGCACGGTACGCGCCCGCTCGATACGCGTCAGAATCTCTTCGTCGTCTGGCCTCAGGGTCAGGGCCGCCTGCCAGGTCGCAACGGCGGCATCGAGCTGCTCTTCCAGGTACAGATGATCACCCAGTTTGACCAGCGCATCGACCTGCGGGCTGATGATCGCCAGTGCCTTCTGCTGCAGGCCAGAGACCTCCCGGTTGTCCGGCTGCAATTGCGCCACCTTGTCCAGGATATCGAGCGCGCGCCGGTAGTCACTCGCATCGATCGCCGCCTTGGCTTGGCCGAGCAATGCCTTGGCGCGCTGGTGACGTTCCTTTTCCTCGCGCGCCCGACGACGCTCGGCCGCGATGTCATCGCTTGCCCGCAACTGTGCGCTGACCCTGGCCAGGCGTTGATCGATGACGGCGGTGGTCGGAATTGCACTGGCCAGATCGATGCACCGCCGGGCGAGCGCCGTGGTATCTGCCGCGTGGAATTCGCCACACGCAGTCAGTTGCTCGATCTTCGAAGCCAGCACCTCCTTCCAATAGATGCGTCGTGACAGCACGACCAGATCGTCCGGCCGCGCCAGCGACAACTGTTCGAGCAGTTGGATCTTGGTATGTTGATTCTCGGCATCGCCCACCATGATGCGATCCTCGAGCAGGCGCTCAGCGCGCTGGCGCCGGGCAACCATCGACGCCCTTTCCTCGCCCAGCCGACGGTCCCCGGGAAACTGCCTGAAGGCCGCGTCGAGAACCTCCTGCGCCGCCGACCAGCGTCCCCGGGTCGCCAGATCGTTTGCCATCGTCATGGCCTCGCTGGCAGTCACCGGTGCTTCGATACGAGGTACCTCAGGCACCGATTCCCGCTCCAGCAAGGCGCAACCGCCAAGCAGGAGCATCGGCAATAGCGGCAAAGCCCGCACGTTCATCGACTCACCGTCGACAGTATGTGGTCGATCAGCCGGTCTGCGTTCACGTCGTGCGCCACCGCATCCACGTTCATCGCGCAGACCTCGACGTTTTCCGTGCGCCCGCGCAGTTGCGCCGCACCGAGGTCGGCATAGTGGCTGGCCGACCCTGGGTGGCCGGATGCCAGCATGGCCCCGGTCAGCAACACGCCACCGGGCTCGGCCATGCCGCACAGACGGGCCGCGACATTCACGGTGTCGCCGACCACGGTGTACTGCATCCGCTCGGCGCTGCCCAGGTTGCCAGCCAGCATCGGACCGCAACTGATGCCCACGCGTAGCATCACGGTCGATTCGTTGAGGTTTTCGCGGGCCTGATTGATCCGCCGCGTAAGTGCCTGGATCAACATGCCGCAGGTCAGGGCGTGCAGTGCATGGTGCGGGTCATCGTTGGGCACACCGAATACGATCATGATGCAGTCACCGATGAACTTGTCGACGGTGCCGCCGCAGCTCTCGGCCGCCAGCGCGAAATAACCGAAATAGTCGTTCAGCAGAGCCACCACCTCGGCGGGCTGACGTGACTCCGACAACTGGGTGAAACCCACGATATCGCAGAACAGCACGCTGCCAACCACCGA
>JAGRHB010000107.1 GCA_020445245.1 Gammaproteobacteria bacterium | reverse complement strand
ATGGCCGCATACCGGCCGGCTCGGTGGTCGTATCGGGCAACCTGCCGTCGAAAGACGGCAAGTACAGCCTGTACTGTGCGGTCATCGTCAAGCGCGTAGACGAGAAGACCCGCTCGAAGGTCGGTATCAACGCCCTGCTACGCGACATCTGAGCATCGGTGAGCACCGGGTTCGTCCATCCGGACGCGAGACTCGCGGGGCAGACCAACGCTGTCCCGCCTACCTGGAGAACGACGTGACGAGGCTGTACGGGATTGCGAACTGCGACACCATGAAGAAGGCCCGCACCTGGCTCACCGAGCACAAAGTCGATTATGAGTTCCACGACTACAAGAAGTCGGGTATCGACGAAAAGATGCTGCGCCGCTGGGTCAGGGAACTCGGCTGGCAGGCCCTGCTGAACACGCGCGGCATGATGTGGCGCAAGGTCGCCGCCGAGGTACGCGACAACATGGACGAAAGCTCCGCGATTGCGCTGATGCTCGCGACACCGAGCATCATCAGGCGACCGGTGCTCGACACCGGCAAGGCCCGCCATGTCGGTTTCAAGCCCGAGCAATATGCCGAGATATTCGACGAATGATGCCCAGCTGCGAGACCTGCCATGTCTGACACCCTCGACCTCGCCATCGACCTCATCAGTCGCACATCCGTGACCCCGGAGGATGCCGGCTGCCAGGAGGCCATGATGCAGCGCCTGGCTGCGCTGGGATTCCGCAATGAGCCGATGCGTTTTGCCGACGTCGACAATTTCTGGGCAAGACGCGGCGACACCGGCCCCGTGTTGTGCTTTGCCGGGCATACCGATGTGGTGCCTGCCGGCCCCAGGGGTAAATGGCAGTCCGATCCGTTTGCGCCGACAATACGGGACGGCATGCTGTATGGTCGTGGTGCCGCTGACATGAAGGGTTCGCTGGCGGCGATGGTCACGGCAACCGAGCGCTTCGTCGCACGCCATCCGGATCACCGCGGCTCGATTGCGTACCTGATCACCAGCGACGAGGAAGGACCATCGATCAACGGCACGGTCAAGGTGGTCGAGGCCCTCGAGGCACGCGACGAAAAAATCGACTGGTGCCTGGTCGGCGAGCCCTCGTCAAATCATCTCCTGGGAGACGTGGTCAAGAACGGGCGGCGCGGTTCACTCGGCGCTGTGCTCAGCGTACGGGGCAGGCAGGGCCATGTCGCCTACCCGCATCTGGCACGCAACCCGGTGCACGAAGTGGCGCCCGCACTGGCCGAACTCGCCGCGACGGTGTGGGACAACGGCAACGAATTCTTCCCGCAAACCACGTTTCAGATCTCCAACATCCATGCCGGCACCGGTGCCACCAACGTCATCCCCGGTGAATGCGAGGTACTGTTCAACTTTCGCTACTCGACAGAGACGACGCACGAGATCTTGCGTGAACGCGTGCAGGCCGTCCTCGACCGCCACGGCCTCGATTACACTATCGAATGGACCCTGTCCGGTTTGCCGTTCCTCACCCCACGCGGCGAACTGGTCGACGCGGCGCGACAAGCCATCAAATTGGTTGCAGGCATCGAGACAGAGCTGTCGACCGCTGGAGGGACCTCTGACGGCCGTTTCATCGCACCGACCGGCGCACAGGTGCTGGAACTCGGTCCGCTGAACGCCACCATCCACCAGGTTGACGAATGTGTCGCCGTCGATGACCTCGACCGGCTGTCGGCGATGTACGAGAAGGTCCTCGAGCACCTGTTGGCCTGAGCACAGGCCGCCTGCCTCCACAACCTCCCCACGGTGCCAGCTGATCGGGATTAAAGTTTCGGTGTTGTCTGCCGAACATGCCCGGGACACGCAGCGCTGCCCGGCGCCTCTCCGCCGGACCTTTTCCTGGACGACAGTCTGCCTTGGAGACCACCGATGCCCCTGTGCAAGCGATTCACTGCCTTATTGACGCTCATGCTGATGTTGGCCGGTACTGTGGTGGCGGACGAGGGGCTTACGATGGGCGTCGCCCTCGACAAGGCCGGCCGTCAGCGCATGTTGACGCAGCATATGCTCAAGTCCTATGCCCTGACCGGAATGAAGCTGAGAATTGGTGCCGACGCTGATCTGCGCAAGGCGGCGGAATTGTTCGAGACCCAATTGAGCGAACTCACCGGCTTCGCGGCCAACGACGCCGAACGGGCCCAGATCGGCAAGATCCGCTTGCTGTGGGATGATCTGCGCCCCGAACTCGCTTTTCCGCCCGAACTGGATCGGGCCGGTGAACTCAACGATCTGGCCGAACTGCTGTTGCGCGAATCGCACCAACTGGTGCTACTGCTCGAGCAACGCTCCGGCACCGTCGCCGGACACCTGGTGAACATCTCCGGCCGCCAGCGCATGCTCTCGCAACGGATTGCCAAGTCTTATCTACTGGAGACATGGGGCCTTGGCGCGGCGGGATTGGCGCAGCAGTACGAAGAGGCCGTCGAGGAATTTCAAGCGGCCCTTTCGGAGCTGCAGGCAGCCAAGATCAACACGCCGGAGATCAACGAATCCCTCGCGCAAGTCCTGAAAAACTGGCAGATCTTTGGCATCAGCAATTTCAGCGCAAAATACGATGCCCGCGTGCCGTCGCTGGTCGTTCGTTCGATGGACAAGATACTTGGCCTGATGAACGACACCACTGCGCTCTACGCGCAACTCCACTAGGGCATTCCGGGTGCATTTTTCAAGAACGGGATGATGGGTGACGCCCCACGTCAAAAAGTTCATCGGCGTCGCCCTCGTTGCAGATGGATCTCGCCAGCGTTGAGAGGCACCAGGTCATGACTGGATTCTTTCGAGATCAGCAGTATCGTCATCGAACTGGGCGATGTCGCGATGGACGACGCGACGGCCGACCTGTTCATCTTCTGAACCGGCCCGCCTATTGAAGGAATTCCTGCCGCAGTCTCAGCTGCAGCAACTTTGCCTGGTGGAACGCCTCTTTCAGCATCGTGCGCTGCGGCGCCGTCAGGTGCGAAGGGTTGACCCGGTTGATCTCATCATAGTCTCCGCCACCCAGCTGGCGCTGCAGTCGCAGGCGCTGCACGACGTCGAAAGCCTCCACTGCAGCGGCCGTATCCGAGGCCTGACGGTTCATCAGTGGGCCTGCTTCGCGCAGCCGCTCCACCGTGTTCGTGGTCCACACGCCATGGCGCAGCCCCCAGATGCGGGCGGCATCGACAAAAGGGCGACTGCCGTAGGACTTCAGATCGATCGTATGCGGATAACGGCGCCCACCGTCGTAGGAGAAATTGCCGAACCAACCCAATGCGGGCGTACAGCCCAATGCCTGTTCGGTCATCGCGCGCAGAAAGCGCGGATTCTGCTCCGGCTGCGGCAGTAGCCAGCGGTGCAGGCTGTCTACCAGTTCGTCCTGGCCATACAAGGGGCGAAAATCGAAAAAGATCGTCGCATTCAACAGCGCCTCGGGCTCCGGCGTTGTCATCCAGGAACCGAAACGTGCACGCCATTCGGCCACCGACAGGCACCACGCGGGATTTCCGGCCATGATATTGCCGGGGCAACTCATGAAGCCGCATTGATCGAGCGCACGATTGACCGCCTGGGCAAACGGCAGCAGTTCGCTGCGGATCTGCTGCGTGTCCGACTCGTTGTCAGGAAGAAAGATCAGACCATTGTCCTGGTCACCGGCAAACACGCGCTCGACCCGGCCCTCGGAGCCGAACAGCATCCAGCACCAGGAAACCGGCGGCAGGTCGTATTCATCGGCAACCAGTTCAATGACCCGGATGCTTATCAGATCGTTGAGTCCGGACATCCACTGGCACAACGCCTCGACACCCATGCCATTCGTGAACAGCTCCAATCCACGTTCGCGTACCGCGCGTGCGGCCCGTGCCATGCTGTCGACGTTGTCCACCAGGTTGATGGTCTCGACCAGTTCCGCCGCACCACCTTCACGGAATCCGGGAAGATCGCCGGGCGACAACAGGTTGTACAGCCGACCGTCGGTCTCGAGCAGCACCAGGTGGTCCAGCCGCCCCCTGGTCATCGTCACCCGCGCCCGATGCACCGAGGCATCGATCGGCAGGGTGGCGGGCGCGGCAGTCATGTAGGCAAACGTCGGATCCGTCAGTTGTGCCTGTTTCAGCGTGATCGCCTCGATCATGTCATGCAGCGTGACGATGCCCAGCGGTGCTTCGGAACTTTCGGCCACCACCCCCGCCTGCAGGCCGGCCTGATTGAGTGCAAACAGGCTGTCGCGCAGGGTTGCGTCGGGCCTGACGATCAGCGGCTCGCGGCGTACGAGGTGGCGTAGCGGGGCCTCGCCGGCACCGACCGCGGCATCCAGTGCCGGGTATACGGAGACCGGATGCGGCTGTCCGGCGAGGCTGGAATCACGCGCCCTCGGCATCATGTCTGCGCGTCCGCGGTGGGCGAACGGGCGAGCAGCTCGTTCACCTTTGCAACCAGTTCGTGGGTCGAAAAAGGTTTGGTGATATAGGCGTCTGCACCCAGCGAGAGGCCTTTCTTCATCTCGGCTTCCCTGCCCTTGGCCGTCAGCATCAGTATCGGCATCCCTGCAATATGGGGGTCTGCGCTGACACGCACCTCGGAACACACCTCGAAGCCGTTCTTGCGTGGCATCATCACGTCCAGAATCATCAGGTCGGGGGATGTCGCCGCCAGCGTTTCAAGCGCTTCCTGACCATCACCTGCGGTCAACACAGTGTGTCCTTCGCGTTTCATCAGAAACGCCACCGACAGCACGATGTTCGGTTCGTCGTCCACGATCAGTACGGTTTTCGTCATTGCTCTCCCCGGCCACTGCTCAGGCACCGTCGTTTACCGGCAACTCGAAGATAAAGGTAGCACCTTTCCCGGGCCGGCTTTCCACCCAGATGCGCCCGCCGAGGTGTCCGATTATCCGGCGACTGATTGGCAGGCCGAGTCCGGTGCCGACGGGTTTCTCCGTGCCACCACTGCCCTGGTGGAACTTTTCAAAGATATGCCGCTGATCGGGTATGCCGATACCGGGGCCATTGTCGATCACACTGACCCTGAAGTTCCGCCCATGCGTCTGCAGCACGATACGCACCACCCCACTGCCCTGGGGAGCGAACTTGACGGCGTTGGACAGCAGGTTTACCAGGACCTGCATCAGGCGATCGTGGTCGGCTGTCACCACACACGGCTGCGCAGGTACCTCACAGATAACACGTGCGCCGCGTTCGGCAAACAGCTGCGCAGTCGACTCCGCGCCTTCGCGTATCAGCTCGCCGAGGTCGACATCTTCCGTATGCCAATCCGCGTTGTCGGATTCGATCTTCGCCAGATCGAGCACCTGATTCACCAGTCTGGACAAGCGCTTGGTCTCGCTGACGATGATCTCCAGAAAGTGGCGGCGTTGTTCGAGCTCGATTTTTGGATCGTCCTGCAGGATCTCGGAGAATGCACGGATCGAGGCCAGTGGCGTTCGCAGTTCGTGGGTCACCGACGACATGAAGTCGTCCTTCACCCGGTCGATCTCCTTGAGCTGCTCGTTTGCGGCCTTGAGTTCGCCGGTGGCGGCCTCGAGTTCCTGTGACTTCTGCTCCAACTCGCGGCTGTAGGCGCGGATCTGCGACGCCTCATCGAGGATATCCAGCACCTCGTCGAGGCCGAGCGCCTCCTCCGCGGTAACCGAGGCCACCATCACCCGCGACGAAGCACTGCCAATTGCGCCAGCCAGCAGGGTCTCGGCGAAATGCACCGTCTCGGCATCCGCGGGCAACTGCTCGACGCTCTCGACCTCGCGCTGTTCGGCAAACCGGGCGAATGCATAACGCGCCCGCTCGACGCCGAGAAAACGTTCCGCGAGACGCGACAGTTCGTGGACCTCGGCCTTGCCACGCCAAAGGGCGATACCGAAAGGTCGCTCGTGCTTGAGCACGTCGACGAACAGTGTTGCCTGGGTCGCCTCGTTGACGTTCGGCTGGCGACGCATCGAAAAGTACAGATAGGCACCGATGTTGAATGTCATGCTCCAGAACAGGCAGTGGGTGATCTCGTTCAGACCGCTCAGCCCGAACAGCTCCTGTGGACGCAACAGCGCGATGCCGAAGGGGCCGTGTTCGAGAAACCCGGCGGGTAACCACCCGGACTTGGCGAACGATGGCAGCAGCAGCGTATACAGCCAGACGCCAAAGCCACACAGCAGACCCGCCAGCGCGCCGGCATGTGTGCCGCCGCGCCAGTAAAGGCCGATAATCATCGCGGGGGCAAACTGGGCAACTGCCGCGAAGCTGATCAATCCGATGCTCACGAGCGCATAGGCCTCGCCGGCGAAGCGGAAGTACAGATAACCAAGCAGCAGGATCACCACGATGGCTCCACGCCGGATCCGCAGCAGCAACTGGCTGAAGTCGGACGGTGGCGGGATGCGTTTCCAGCGGCTCAGCAGACCGGGCATCACCAGGTCATTGCAGACCATGGTGGACAGCGCGATGGTCTCCACGATCACCATGCCGGTAGCCGCGGACAGCCCGCCGATAAACACCAGCAACGAAAGCAACGCCTGGCCATGGGCAATCGGCAGTGTCAACACGAAGGTGTCGGCGTCCACTGCCGTGCCGGCAAATGTCAGCTGCCCTGCCAGCGCGATCGGAATCACGAAGATGTTGATCAACAGCAAATACAAAGGAAACATCCATACGGCCCGGCGCAGATGGCTCTCGTCGCTGTTTTCGACAACAGCGACCTGGAACTGCCGAGGCAGCATCATCACTGCCAA
>JAGRHB010000106.1:1920-6977 GCA_020445245.1 Gammaproteobacteria bacterium | reverse complement strand
ACGGTGGCAAGGGGTTCACCTACATCTGGGAGCAGGCCGCGTTCGACCCGGTCACGCACGCGATGAGCTGCAACATTCATTTCGCCTTTCCGGATGGCTCGAAGATGCGCAATGCCTTCAGCTATCACTGGCGCCTTTGGACCCTGCCCGAGATCCGCGATCTGCTCGAAGAAAGCGGCTTTCGCCGTGTCACCGTCTACTGCCAGGGCTGGGACAAGAAGGGCGAACCCGATGGTGACTTCAAACCGGCAACCAGCGCCGCGCCGGATGCGGGCTGGATCAGTTACCTGACTGCCGAGAAATGAAAAAGCACGAGGCCGGTGCCGACCGGCGCTGGCCGACGTGACACTCGCGTAGCGAGCCTAGGTCCTCCTCTCCCAGAGGGAGAGGAAACGGCCACGTGGAGTCGTGCTGGACTACTTGAACAATCCCTTCAGCGCACCGCCGAGTTCTTTCGAGGTCTTCTCTTCGACCTTTTTGAGCACTTCCTCTTTCTTCTCTTCGAGTTGCGCCTTGGTCTTGGCGCTCAGCGCTGCTTCCAGGTCAGGACGATAGCTGGGATTGCTCAGGGAACCGGTTACGCGCACTGGAATCGGCACACCGGACAGCTGATCCCTGCCCTTGCCGCCCTGTCCTTCGAGTGAACTGACCAGCTCGGTGGTGATCAGGTAGTCGATCGTATCCTTGCGCAGATCGACGTCCCCCTTGCCGTCGATACGTAGCAGCGGCGACTTGGCCGCCAGATCACGATTGCGGACCAGGCCATCGGTCATGGTCAGCGAACCGCTGAGTTCCGTGAAATCGGTCTGCCCCGGTGTGCCTGTGTCCTGCTGGCTGCCACCCAGTCCGAGTGCGCTGCTGCCATCACGGATCAGCTGCGCGATATTGACGCCCTTGAGTGCCCCGTCTGTGAACGCGAAACGCGAGGTGCCGTTCAGGCTGCGTCGAATCTGTTTTTCCTTCAGGCCGACGATACTGACATCGGCATGCAACTCGCCGCGCCCGCTCAGCCGGTCTTCGTCCGCGACATCCTTGAGCAAGGGCCCGATCTGGATACCGGTGAGGGCATTGTGCAGCTTGATCTTCGGTCGCTTGCCACTGGCATTGAGTTCCAGGTTTCCGGCAAATTTGCCGTCGTAAAGATTGGCGGCCATCGGATCGACACTCAGCACACCCTTCTTCGATACCACCTTGGCGGTCACGTTACTCATCTTCGCCTTGCTGATCGTGAGCCTGCCGATCTTGAACTCACCGACCAGATCGAGCGTGCGCAGTGCCGCAAACGGATCTCCCGCCGCCCCGTCCACCGGCTTATCCTTGCCCGCCGCTTCGTCCGGTGCATCCGTTGCCGGTGGCATATAGCGATCAAGGTCGATCTGGTCGAGCTCCAGCCTGGTACGGATGGTCGGGCCCGCCAGGCTCGGCAGATGCACGTGACCATTCAGCGTCGACTCATCGAGGCGCACCTGGAGCGGATCGAGTTTGAGCGCGCCATCAGAATATGCGATGCCGACATCGCCGCTGAGCCGCGTCAGCGCGCTCGCGTCAGTGGTTTCGATCGGGCTGGCGAACATCGAGGCCAGGGTCTTGGGGTTTGTCTCGGCGATGCTCAGCCGCCCTTTCAGCGCTGGCTTGGTGTACAGGGCACTGACCGCCAGCTCACCCTTGGCCACCATCGCCGGTCCGCTGATCTCGAGCTTGTCGAGCTTGAGTGTCTCCGCCTTGGTGTCAGCCTCGATATCGGTCTTCAATGTCAACTTGGCGCCACCCTGCGGCAGCCCCTCGCCGCTGGCATCGAGCCTTAGGACCAGCCCTGCAACACGCAACGCGCTGAGTTCGGTATTGCTGGACACGCTGGCCTCGAGATCGGCCTTGAGAGTCATCTTCGGCTTACTGCTGCTGAAGGTCACACCGGCCTCGACCGGGACGGTGGCGCCAGGCGCCAGCGCACCAGTGACCACGCGCACCCCATCGAGCAGGTATTTTTCGCCGGCCTGACGATCGTCCCAGGACACGCGCGCGTCCTCGATCTGGATCCCCTGCACGCTGAGCGACACAGGTGAGGCGTCATCCTCGGCCGGCGTGGCGGACGCCGCCGGTTTCTCCTCGTCGGCTTTCGCCAGGTCGTCCCAGTTGGTCTTGCCTTTGGCGTCCTTTTCCAGGTTGAGGCGCAGACCCTTGAGTACCAGGGTATCGACCTCGACCCGGCGGCTGAGCAACGGCATCAGCTTGACCTTGAGACCAAGCTGGTCGATCTCGGCGAATGGTTGCGTGCCGAAGCCGGCGGCATTACCGACCTTTACGCCACCGGTCTCGAGTCCCAGCCAGGGGAACACCGAAAGGCGCAGGTCCTGCTCGATCGCGAGGTCACGACCGAGCGATTCCTTCGCCTTGGCGACAATCTGGGGTTTGTAGTCGTTGGGGTCTATGACCATCGGCAGCACGACGACCGCGGCCACGACCAGCACCACGAGCAGAAGGATCAGTCCGAACAGCCATTTCAGCAGAGAACCCATAGCTCAATCCTTTATCGGGCAAAATTGAGAGCAACATTGCACCACACCCGCACGCCGAGATCACCCCACGCGGGGTCCAGTGCCGTTGTGGGACCCTTGTCGGCATCGTTCCCAACGGCAAGTCCACAGCCGAATCGTGGGCCGCCCGCTTTACTTGCCGAATACTGTCTTCAAGAGATCGGTCGAGCGGGCCAGCGGATTCTGCCGGATCGCCTTCTCTTCAGCGGCCAGCTTGAGGAACAGGCCGTCCAGCGCCTTGTCCGTCACATAGCCGTCGAGATCGAGTGAGTTGGTATTGACCAGGCCGCCGAGACTGCCCAGGCCGCCGATCGCACCGTCCGCCTGGGTCTTCAGCGTTTTGTAGGCAACCGTCGCACCGGCACTGTCAGTGGCGCGCGACACGATTGGCAGCACCGCCTTGCGCATCGAGGCACCGGCGCGCTTGCGCAGGAATTGCGTGGCCGCGTCGTCGCCACCACCGAGGATGCCGCGCACGTCGTCGAGCGTCATGTTTTTCACCGTGTCCTTGACGATGCCCAAGGTCTCCGGGACCGCCTCTTCGGCTGCGCGGTTCATCGTCGTCTCCAGGGCATCGACGTACTTGCCCTGCCCGGCAGCACGCAGCCCCTTGGCCGCGCTTCCAAGCACGCCGGGCAACGGAATACGTACACTGGCGTCGTTGAGGAACCCGCCGTCACTCCCCAACACGCTGACAGCACGCTCGGCGCCCACGCTCAAGGCCTCCTTGAGACCGGCATTGATCTGGCCGTCGCTCAGCGACCCGCCTGCCCGGCCCGCGGCGGTGGCGCTTGGGCTGTTGAGCAGACCACCGGCCGACTTCATCAGATCGTCGAAGCCCGCATGTGCTGCACCCGCCACAATGACCGTTGCCGTCAGCAGGCCGGTGACGAAGCGATTTGATTTCATGATGCACCACCCGTGGAAATAACTTCAGGCAGCATTGTTAACACGAATCCGTGCAGCCCACCACTTTTGACAGCGGACCCCTGGATGCGGTCAAAAAAGCGCAGCGGATCAGGCGGTGTCGCGCTGCCCGTGCAGGCGCACGATCAGTTCGGCTTCGCTCTCGCTGAGTTCGAGTTCCTGCACCAGACGGTGCGCGCCGGCCCCCTGCTGTACGAGACGGATCGCGTGGCCGTAGGGCTGCTCGTCACCCTGTTGGATCTCGTAGGTCTCCTGGCGCTGGGAAAGGACCTTTTCGCGAGCCGCCAGCTGGCGCATCCGCCGGTCGACGCCAACCGCGCCTGCGGTGAGTCCGCTGATGCTCTGACGCACCAAGTCGATTTGCTGCTGCAGTTCGCTGTTCTGGTCCAGGGCATCTCGCAGACGTCGATTCAGTGTCGCAATCGCAACCCATGGCGCCATTGCCAGGACGGCCGCGGTCAGGGAAAACAACAGAATGAGTTCGAGGTCAGACATATTCGTCCACCTGGTGTGGCTGATCGTCGTCCGGGTGCTGCTCGCGCTTCTGCCGGTCGGATTTCTCCGGCGGTTGACGAGGTCGCTTGCGAGGCCCGGCGTCTCTCGCGCGGTTCAGCGGCAAGATGCTGCCGATATTGCCCGGTTGTTTGATCTCGTCTGCCATCGCCGCGCGCTGTCAGAACATGGCCATCTCTGACCATTCTTCGTCGGTCAGGAGTTTGTTCAGGTCGACGACGATCAGCAGATCCTCGTCACGGCTCGCGACACCCTGGATATAGCGTGAGCTCTCGTCATTGCCGATATTGGGTGCAGAATCGATCTCCGACTGGCGCAGTTCCACCACCTCGGCGACGCTGTCCACCAGGATCCCAACCACCTGCTGATCCGATTCGATGATCACGATCCGGCTGGCGTCGTCACGCTCGGTGGTCGGCAGGCCAAAGCGCGTGCGTGTGTCGATGACGGTCACGACGTTGCCGCGCAGGTTGATGATCCCCAACACATAGGCGGGGGCACCGGGCACCGGTGCGATTTCGCTGATCCGCAGTACCTCCTGCACCTGCATCACGTTGATGCCGTACGACTCATCCTTCAGCCGGAAGGTCACCAGTTGGATGACCGGGTCGCCCGCCGTGCTCTCTGCCGCCGATTTGTTCATGTTTTCGTCTCCGCTTGCACCGTCGGCGAGATGTCAAAACATCGCCACCGAGCACCGTTTAAGAAAGTTGTTTGCACTAACCGTGCCTAATTCCATTTGCGACCACGTCCGGGTCGAGCAGCACACACATCTGTCCGAGCAGCAACCCGAGCAGCCAGGCGCGATGCTGTCGTTCCCTGCGCCAACGCACCTCGCCGGTATTGACCAGCACCGCATCCTCGATGTCGTCGCACACCAAGGCCTGCCTCCCGTCACCGAACACCAGCATGTAGCGGGCGCTGTCGCACCGGGCCGCCACCCCGATCAATACGCCGAGATCGGCCAGGGCCAGGTTGCCGCCTCTGTGGTGCACCACCCCTCGTTGCCAGCGCGGCTGCGCCGGCAGTGCTGTTACCCTGTCCGGCAGCAGCGCCACGCTGCGCAACAACACCATCGGCATC
>JAGRHB010000106.1:0-1821 GCA_020445245.1 Gammaproteobacteria bacterium | reverse complement strand
TGCCAGCGCGGCTGCGCCGGCAGTGCTGTTACCCTGTCCGGCAGCAGCGCCACGCTGCGCAACAACACCATCGGCATCGCAAAACGATACTCGCCAATCCGGAACTGCAGGACACGAAAACCGGCGGCGACCTTTGCCCAGTCAGGGACCACAGCCCCAACCTCGGGCTCCCCAGGGTCCTGTTCGGTTAACGGCTGAATCCCAGCCGGGTTGAGCGATTCCGGCTCGGTGGTGGCCGGCAGGTGTTCGGGCACCTCGGCGAGCAGGGACTCCAGCAGGCTGCCCAGCGCCGTGTCATGTTCCGCCAGGCGTGTCGCTTGGATCGCCGGTTCGTTCATCCGGCGGCCTCACGCGGCGCGGCCGGCTGGCGCTGTACCAGTTCCTCGAGCAGGCGCGCATAGGCCTCGACCCCGCGCGCGCGCGGGTCGAAAATCGCGGGCGGCAGCCCGACCCGGCTGGCCTCCCGAAAGCGTGTGTCGATCGGGATCAGACCGTCCCACAACTGTGCGGCGAAATCACGCTGCAATACCGCCAGACTGTCGCGCGATGCGCGGGTCCGCTGGTCGTAGAATGTCGGCACGACCACCACTTCGAGCGGCGTCGGGCGTGCCCTGGTCACCATTTTCAATGTGTGCTGAAGCCGCTCCAGCCCCTTGATAGCCAGAAATTCGGTCTGTACCGGTGCGATCAGGCATTCGCAGGCGGCCAGGGCATTGATCAGCAGCACGCCCAGGATGGGCGGGCAGTCGATCAATACATAGTCAAAACGCGTACTGAGGCGTTCGAGTGCACGCTTGAGCACCAGGCCCATCCCCTCCATACGCCCGGACTGGCGGTCCAGTGTCGCCAGGGCGATCGCCGCCGGCATCAGGCTCAGGCCCCCGGTACACGTGTCCACCAACAGTGATGCCGGATCGAGGTCCCGCTTTTCGGCGACCGCCTCGAAAAGGCTGTAGCTGCTGCGCTGCAACGTATCGGGGTCGAGCCGGAAATAACTGGTCAAAGAACCGTGTGGATCGACGTCCACCATCAGCGTGCGAAACCCCCAGGCTGCCAACAGGCCGCCGAGGGCGACGGTCGTCGTGGTCTTGCCGACGCCGCCTTTCTGGTTGGCAACCGTCCAGATCCTCATCGCTGTTCCACTGCCGGCCCTTCGGCCCAGGGCACTTCGTGGTCGATCACGGGCTCGGCCTCCCGTTGTCCGGTAAGCACCACGACAGTGACGCGACGATTGGCAGCACGACCCTTTTCGTCGGTGTTTTCGGCGATCGGGCGATGCTCACCCAGACCAACCGCGGACATGCGCCACGGTTCGACGCCGGCGCGGGCGAGGAAATGCACGACACTGGCCGCGCGTGCCGCAGACAGCTCCCAGTTGGACGGGAATGTGGCAGTGGCAATAGGGATATTGTCGGTGTGCCCCTCGACCTGCAGGTGACTGGGCAGGCGTGCCAGTGTCTGCGCCAGCTCGCGCAGTGGCCGCAAGGAATCGGGTGACAGGCGCGCCTCGCCCGATCCGAACAGCATCCGCTCCTTCATCTCGATCTCGATGCGACCACCGCGCTGGTTGATCGTCAGCAGATCGGCATCGACATACTGCTGCAGTGACACCGCCAGCTCGTCAGCGATGCGCGTATCCGCGCCATCTTGGCTGAAGCGACCACCGCCGTCGTTGTGTGTACCGTCTTCGCGCGCATCGACGACAGCGGGCGCAGGCTGTGGCGCGTTGCCGGCATCGAGATTCGACTGCCTGGGTGCCAGCGGACCCTGAGGCAACGCCAGGATATCGCGCGGCGGTTCGCCGATCTGGATCGGCTGCTC
>JAGRHB010000105.1 GCA_020445245.1 Gammaproteobacteria bacterium | reverse complement strand
GCTGCCTGCGCGCGCGGCGCGTCATCGAGCAAAAAAGGACGTCAATGATAAAGAAAATCGACCGCTTGCGGGAGTGCGGGGTGCGCGGACGGTGTTCAGGCAGCGTTTTTCGCGATCAGTCCTTCGCAGCGCGACATCCGCGCCAGATCGAGCAGCTCGGCAGGCAGGTCGATCAGCTGCAACTTGCAATGGCTGCGCCGCGCCAGGTCGCGCGCCTCGACCAGCAGCACCAGGCCGGCGCTGTTGGTCTGAACCACGCCACCGAGCGACACGCTCAGCCTGCGATTGGTCTTGAGCAGCCTCTCCAGCGCCGGCCAGACCTCGGGCACGGACGCAAAATCGAGTACACCGGTGAGTTTCCAGCCACCCTTGGCCGCCTGCTCGAGGGTCGCCTGGCTCACTTGCCCACCTGGCGGTTCTTGTCCGCCAGCGTGGCAATCAATCCGTCGATGCCATTGCGCCTGACCACGGCCGCAAACTGGCTGCGATAGTTGGTAATCAGACTGACCCCGTCGATCACGACGTCGTAGACCATCCACCTCGAATCTTCGAGCTTGAGCCGGTAATTGATCGGGACGGGCGGTGCCCCCGCCGAGGTAATCCGCGTCGGGATCATCACATTGGTTGCATCGGCCGGGAACTGCGCCGGCAGGTATTCGATCTGCTGCCCCGAGTACCCGAGCAACGCAGAGGCATAGGTCCGCACCAGCAGCTCCCGAAACTCGCGGGTGATTCCTGCCTTCTGATCTTCGCTGGCATCACGCCAGAACCGCCCGAGCGCAGACTGCGACATCTCACGGAAATCGAAATGCGGCAGCACGGTACTCTCGACCAGCGGGTAGATCAGCTCCGGCCTGGCCTCGAGTTCTGCCTTGCGCGCTGTCACCTCGGCGAGGACCTTGTCCCCGGTCTCGCGCACCATCTGCTGCGGGTCACCGACCGCCGCCACGGCAAACGAGGACAGCATGACCAAGCCGCCTATCATCGCCCGTATCCACAACACACCACGCATCACTTGGCTCCTTCTTGGGCCTTGCCGTAGATAAACTGCCCAATGACATCTTCCAGGACCAGCGCAGATTGCGTAACGGCAATCTCACCACCGTCTTTAAGCACCCTGTCGCTGCCACCCGGGTCCAGTCCCACGTACTGCTCGCCGAGCAGCCCGGCGGTCAGAATCTTGGCAAAGGTATCATCGGGGATGGCGTCGAACTGCGAATAGATGCCCAAAACGGCCACCGCGCGGAAATCCTTGGCGTCATAGTAGATATCCAGAACCCGCCCGACCTCGACACCGGCCATCGTGACCGGCGACTTGACCTTCAGCCCGCCGATATTGTCGAAGCGCGCTTTGACCTTGTAGGAATCCCCGGAGTTCACCGTACCCAGGTTGCTGACCTGCATCGCGAGGAAGAACAATGCAACGAAACCTGCCGCCATGAAGGCCCCGACCAGTATCTCTATTTGTCTCGTCTTTGACATATTCAGTTCCCGTCGGCGCTCAATTGAACATCAGCGCAGTCAATACGAAGTCCAGGCCCAGTACGGCCAGTGATGAATGCACTACGGTGCGGGTCGTCGCACGACTCACCCCTTCGGAGGTGGGCACACAGTCGTAACCCTGAAAAATGGCGATCCAGGTGCAGACGACGCCGAACACGGCCGACTTCACGACACCATTGATGATGTCCTCGTTCCAGTCGATCTGCGACTGCATCTGCGCCCAGTAGGTCCCATCGTCGACGCCCAGCAGGCCGACACCGACGAACCAGCCACCGTAGATACCCAGCATGCTGAACATCGCCGCCAGCAGCGGCATCGAGATGATCCCCGCGATCAGACGCGGTGTCAGCACCCGGTGCTGTGGATTCACCGCCATCATCTCGAGCCCGGACAACTGCTCGGTCGCCTTCATCAGGCCGATCTCGGCGGCCAGCGCCGACCCCGCCCGCCCGGCGAACAGCAGCGCAGTGACCACCGGACCGAGTTCACGCACCAGCGAAGCCGCGACCATAACCCCGAGCGTCGCCTCGGCGCCGAAACGTGACAGGATGTAATGGCCCTGCAGACCCAGAACCATGCCGACAAAAATACCGGACACGGCGATGATCAGTACCGTCAACACGCCGACCGACAGCAGTTGCTCCAGTAGCAGGCGCGGCCGCCGCACGAGTGCCGGCAGACCGCGCAGCATCGCCAGCATCAGCAGGTTGGCGCGACCGAGCCTGGCCGAAAAGGCCAGCCCGATGCGCCCCAGCGCGGCCAGCCAGTCGGTCACGCGGGCTCTCCGTACAGGTCCTGGACCAGGTCCGGTGCGGGATAGTGGAACGGAACAGGACCATCCGGCAGCCCCTCGATGAACTGCCGCGTCCACTCGCCGCCGCTCTCGCGCAGTTTGGCCGGCGTCCCCGATTCGATCACCTTGCCACCGGAGATCACGTAGATCAGGTCGGCGATCTGCGAGGCCTCCGCGACATCGTGCGAGACCACGATGCTGGTGATCCGCGCGGCGTCATTGAGGCGGCGGATCAGCTGTACCAGCACACCCATCGAGATCGGATCCTGCCCGGTAAAGGGCTCGTCGTACATGATCATCATCGGATCGAGCGCAATCGCCCGGGCAAGTGCCACGCGGCGCGCCATACCACCGGACAACTCCGCCGGCATCAGGCCATGTGCACCGCGCAGGCCGACAGCTTCCAGCTTCATCAACACCAGCTTGCGGATCATTGACGCGCTGAGAAGCGTGTGTTCGCGCAGCGGGTAGGCGACATTTTCGAACACCGACAGATCGGTGAGCAGCGCCCCGCTCTGGAACAGCATCCCCATGCGCATGCGCAGACGGTACAGCTCACGCGTCGACAACGCGTGTACATTCAGCCCATCGACTTCGATCGTGCCGGCATCCGGTGTCAATTGACCACCGATCAGCTTCAGCAGGGTGGTCTTGCCGGTACCCGATGGTCCCATGATCGCCGTCACGCCGCCGCGCGGGATATCGATATCGACACCATCGAAGATCGCGCGCGCGCCGCGGTAGAATTTCAAACCACGGATGCGGACCAGGATATCGGTTGCGTGCGGGGTTCGGCTCATTGTTGTTCAGGGCATCCACACATCAGAGCGGATAGACGTCATGTTGACGCACCGCAAAATAAACTTTTCATTCTGCTGACCGGCCCCGGGGGCGTCAAGGCAGGACTCATGCCCTGCCCAACAATTGCAACAGGGTCTGCAATTCCGGCAGCTTGCCGGGATTCGCCGCCGGGCCGTCAAGCGCCAGCGCCATCGTACACCTACCCAACGAATTGATTTCCTTACTCAGGCGTCGCAGGTCCCAGGCATCAACCGACCAGCGCACCAATTGCCTGTCCGACCCGGTATCGGCCCAGACATTTGGCCCTTGAGCCACCCACCTTTGGCGGTTGGACAACCTCGTGTCACCTTCTTCGACCAGCAGCACGACGTCATGCGCAGCGAAAAGCTCGAGGTTCACAAGGCCCTGCAGCCCGCCACCCGGCGGCACCTCGAGAAAGAAAACCAGCCCCCGCGGCAGTTCGTCGAGCAACGCAGCCAATGGCGCTGCGGGGACGCCGCACCACTGATCGGCCGGCACCAGCACACAGCTGGCGTCGTTGGCGTAGTAGGCAAGCCGCCAGTCCCCGGGCAGGTCCGGCGGAAAATAGGAGTCCGACCACGCCGGACCGTCCCACCCCACAGTGCCGAGCAGCATGCGGCGTTCGGCGCTACTATCGGACAATCGATTTCCCCGGTTGCACAAGACCCTGGCAGATGGCCGAGATTCTACCCTTCAAACCACGCAAGGCCAGTGAACGTCATCGTGGCAATACCCTGTGTCGCAGCGGCCACCACAAGTGGGTGGTCGACAAAGAGTCGATATTCGATGTGAAGCTGGGCAAGCTGGTGACGCGCTACCGCTGCACCCGCTGCGATCGGATCAAGGTGCGCTCCGACTGAGCACCTTTGGACAAGCGACAGCCGTTTCGCGACAATCCGCGCTCCTGAATCAGCTGCCCCGTGGACACATACAAGCCCAATGCTGCCTGCCGTTGTCGCCATCGTGTTCGGCCTCGGGCTCCTTGTATGGGGCGCAGACCGCTTCGTCATCGGCGCGGCGGCACTCGCGCGCAGTCTCGGGGTACCACCTCTTCTGATCGGACTCACCGTGGTCGGATTCGGCACCTCCGCGCCGGAGATCCTGGTATCCACGATGGCCGCGCTGCAGGGCAACCCCGGCATTGCCATCGGCAACGCAATCGGGTCAAACATCGCCAATATTGCGCTGATCTTGGGAGCAACCGCATTGATCATGCCGTTAACCGTACGCTCCGACATGCTGCGGCGCGAGTATCCCCTGCTACTGGCGGTGAGCGCCGGCGCCTTTCTGCTGCTGCTGGACGGCGACCTCGACCGCATGGATGGATTCATCTTGCTGGCCGGGCTGTGCGGCGTGATGTTGTTGCTGGTGCGCCTCGGCCTGCATCGACGCGACCACGACCCGCTGGCCGAGGAGATCGAGGCCGAGATCCCGGGCGGGCTACCGGTGGCTTCGGCCGTCGGCTGGTTTCTGCTCGGCCTGGCGGTATTGATCGTCAGTTCACGCATGCTGGTCTGGGGCGCTGTCGACGTCGCGGCGGCATTGGGTGTCAGCGACCTGGTGATCGGCCTGACCATCGTCGCCGTCGGCACCAGCCTGCCGGAACTCGCCGCCAGCGTCATGAGCGCCCTGAAGAACGAACCCGACCTGGCGATCGGCAATGTCGTCGGCTCCAACATCTGGAATCTGCTCGCGGTGCTCGGCGTGCCCGGACTGCTGGCCCCTGGACTGGTGCCGCCGGAGGTGCTCGATCGCGATATCCTGGTGATGCTGGCGCTGACGCTCGCGCTGTTTGTCATGGGCCGCAGTATGCAGACCCACGGTACCATCAACCGCATCGAAGGCACCCTGCTGCTGACCTGCTTCATCACCTACCAGGGCTGGATCGTATGGCAATCACACGGTGGTGGCCCCACCTGACCGAGGAATCGACCCATGAACCCAAATCCCGCACAGCTGCGTCAATCAGGCCTGAGCGTGATCACCATCGAAGGCGCCGCGGTCAGCGCGCTGGAGGGCCGGATCGACGACGCCTTCGTCGGCGCGTGCCGGCACATGCTGGCATGCAGGGGACGCATCGTGGTCACCGGCATGGGCAAGTCGGGGCATATCGGCGGCAAGATCGCCGCGACCCTCGCCAGCACCGGCAGCCCGGCGTTCTTTGTCCATCCCGGCGAGGCGAGCCACGGCGACCTCGGCATGATCACCCCATCCGACGTCGTGCTGGCCCTGTCCAACTCGGGCGAGACCAGCGAGATCGTGACCATCGTGCCTCTCATCAAGCGCATGGGCGCCCCCCTGATCAGCATGACCGGCAAGGCGCACTCGACGCTCGCACGTGAGGCCGACGTCAACCTCGATGTGAGCGTGGCCAAGGAGGCATGCCCATTGGATCTGGCGCCCACGGCGAGCACCACCGCCGCGTTGGTCATGGGCGACGCCCTGGCCATTGCGCTGCTCGAGGCACGCGGCTTCACTCCCGAGGATTTCGCGCTGTCGCACCCTGGTGGCAGCCTGGGGCGTCGCCTGTTGCTGCACGTCCACGACATCATGCACAAGGATGGGCGCGTGCCGGCCGTGGCAGAAGACGCATTGTTGCGCGACGCCCTGATGGAGATGACCGACAAGGGTCTGGGCATGACTGCAGTGGTCGACGGTGCCGGGCGCGCGCTCGGGGTATTTACCGACGGCGATCTGCGGCGCTGCCTGGATCGCGGTCTCGACGTGCGCGATGCCAGGGTGGCCGAGGTGATGACACGCGGCGGGAAGCACATCGCACCCGACCGCCTTGCCGTCGAGGCCCTGAATATGATGGAAGACAGCAAGATCAACGCGCTGCTGGTCATCGACGCCGATGGACGCCTGTGCGGCGCGCTCAATATGCACGACCTGCTGCGCGCAGGCGTGGTGTAAGAGGACCCGTTATGCAGGACATCTACCAGAAAGCCGCAGCAATTCGCCTGATCGTGTTCGATGTCGACGGCGTGCTGACCGACGGCAGCCTTTTCATTGGCGACGACGGGCAGGAGTACAAGGCATTCAACTCCAAGGACGGCCACGGCATGGTCATGCTCCAGGAGACGGGCGTTAAGATTGCGATCATCACCGGACGGACCTCGGAAGTGGTCCGCATTCGCATGGCCAGCCTCGGGATCGAGCATCTGTACCAGGGCAAACGCGAAAAGCTCCCGGCCTACGAGGAGCTCAAACGCCAGACCGGCCTCGACGACCGGCAGATCGCCTACGTGGGAGATGACGTGGTGGATCTGCCTGTGATGACCAGAGTAGGGCTGGCGATCGCAGTGCAGGACGCCCACGCGCTGGCCAGGCAGCACGCCCACTGGGTCACATCGAGCGGCGGCGGGCGCGGCGCGGCGCGCGAGGCCTGCGAACTGATCATGGATGCGCAAGGCACGCTGCAGTCGGCTCTGCAGGCCTACGTCGACTGAGATGCGCCAGCTCCGCCCGCTCCTGCTGTTGATCCTGCTGCTCGGTGCAGTGGCGAGCTGGTGGTCGGCGCAGGAAGAGGCGACGGCACCGCAACCGCTGGCCACCGAGGGCCCGCGGGAAATCGACTACTACGTGACCGGCCTTCAGGTGACGCGAATGAACCGGGATGGACAACCGGCGCACCGGCTGCACGTCGCCAGCGCCCGCCACTTCACCGACGACGACACCACCGAGCTCGAAAAGCCGCATCTCACGGTGTTTCAGGCCACGGACCCACCCTGGGAGGTCCACGCGGCACGAGCACTGTCCTCTGCGGACGGTAACCTGGTATTGCTGTCGGGCGAGGTACTGATCGAGCGCGCAGGCAGTGACACGACACGCCCGATGCGGCTGCTGACGCGGGAGCTGCGCGTGCAACCGCGCCAGGACTAT
>JAGRHB010000104.1 GCA_020445245.1 Gammaproteobacteria bacterium | reverse complement strand
GATCCTCGACACGCCGCTGGCCAAGATCGGTGGCAAGGGCCTGTTCGTCAAGGAGCTGGAGCAGCGCATGCTGGCCGGTGACGCCGATATCGCAGTGCACTCGATGAAGGACGTGCCGGTCGACCTGCCGGAGGGCCTGCACCTGTCGGTGATTCTGGAACGCGAGGACCCGCGCGACGCATTCGTCTCGAATCACCATGCCAGCCTGGTTGCACTGCCCGAGGGCGCGCGGGTCGGCACCTCCAGCCTGCGCCGCCAATGCCAGCTTGCCGACCGCCGGCCCGACCTGCAGATCATCCCGCTGCGCGGCAACGTCAACACACGGCTGCGCAAACTCGACGAAGAGGCGTACGACGCGATCATACTGGCCTCAGCCGGGCTGCTGCGCCTCGGCCTGGGCGAGCGGATCCGCAGCTTCATCCCGACCGAGGAAAGCCTGCCGGCCATCGGACAGGGTGCAATCGGGATCGAATGCCGGGCCGACGACACGCGGATCAACGATCTGCTCGCCCCTCTGCATCACGAACCGACCGCGTCGTGCGTTCGCGCTGAGCGCGCGATGAACCATCGCCTGCAGGGTGGCTGCCAGGTCCCGATCGGCGGCCACGCCACGCTGCTCGACGGCGAGATCCACCTGCGCGGACTGGTCGGCACCGTAGATGGCAGCGAGGTGGTCCGAGCCGAGACCAGGGGTCCGCAGGCCGATGCCGAGCAGCTCGGCCATTCGGTCGCCGAGGAACTGCTGGCCCACGGAGCGGCCGAGATCCTGCGTGAACTGTACGCCGGCGCCTGACCAGTGAGCCCGAATCCGCCGTGCAATCTGGCCGGCCTGAGCGTGTTGGTCACCCGGCCTGCATATCAGTCCGACGGCCTGTGTGAACTGATCCAGACGGCGCACGGGCGCCCGGTGCGCTTCCCCGCGTTGGAGATCCTCGGTCCCGGCGACAAGCAGGCGGCGCGTCGGGCACTGGCCGCGGCAAGTGCCGCCGACCTGCTGATCTTCGTCAGCGCCAACGCGGTGCAGTTTGCATTCCCGCTGCTGCCCGCGCAGCTGCCCGTCGACGTGGATATCGCGGCCGTCGGCACAGCGACCGCCCATGCGCTCGAGGCAAAGGGCCTGGAACCGACACTGGTACCGCAACGCATGGACAGCGAGGGCCTTCTGCAGCTGCCGGCCCTGCAATCGGTGCGCGGGAAATCGGTGTTCATCCTGCGCGGCAATGGTGGGCGGGAACTGCTCAGCGAGACCCTGCGCGAGCGTGGTGCCGAGGTACGGCAGGTCGAGGTCTACCGCCGCCAGGTGCCGCAACGGGCCGGTGCAGCGGCCAACCTGGTGCGCAACTGGTCCCAGCTGGCACAGGCAGTGACCGCGACCAGCAACATGATCCTGGACAGCCTTTTCGACCTGCTCGGCGAGGCGGGTGCGCAATTGCTGTGCACCACGCCACTGGTGGTGGTCAGCCAGCGCATGGCCGAACATGCACTGAAGCGCGGCTGCGAAAACGTGTACGTCGCTGCCTCGGCCACAGACGCCGACCTGCTCGCCACCCTGTGCGAAATAAACGACGATGTCGCCTGAGCGGTCGCTTTGCTAGTCTTGCTACTATCCGCAGGACAATGACGACGCCGTACAACAGCGACCCGGTGCACCACCCAGTATGAACGAGCAAGATCCCAAACCGGGCGTCGTGATCGACGTGACGCCGGACCCCGTGAACGACGCGGCAGACGATTCGGCAGAAACGCAACAGGCCGGCGGCGACACCGTCGCTTCTGCCGGCAAGGGCGGCGTGCTGGCGCTGGTGGTCTCACTCGTTGCGCTGCTCAGTGTCGGTGCCGCCTCGGTGTTCGGATTTCGTTACTGGTCGGACCTGGCGAATGAAATGGCCGCCATGGATGCACGTGTGCAGGCGGCACGCAGCCAGCAGGAACAGCTCCAACAGTCTCTCACCCAGGCCACCGCAGCACTGCGTGCGCAGGAGAATGCACTCGGTGACCAGCGTAACGTCCTGACCCAGCAGCGCTCTGCCGTCGATCAGGCCCGTGCCGCGTTCGAACAGCAGGAGCAGAAACTGGCCGATGAGAATCTGCGCCTGCAGGAGCGCGAGGCCGAACTGCGCGCTGCAGTCGCCGACGTGCACCGACGCGTGGGGCGCTCGGGGACGCAGTGGATGATCGCCGAGACCGAGTATCTGCTGCGGATCGCCAACCATCGGCTGATCCTGGCGCGTGACACCGATACCGCACGAGTCGCCCTGGAGCTGGCCGACCAGCGCCTGCGCGACACCCAGGACCCGGGCTGGGCCGGGGTACGCGAGCAGATCACTCGCGACATCGCCCGCCTAGGCGGTTTCCAGGCCCCGGACAGCGCCGGCCTGGCGGCGCAACTGGCGGCGCTGATCGACGAGATCCCGCGGCTGAAGATCGCGCGTGCCACCATCGGGCCCGAACGCACCCTGCCGGAACGTGCCGCGGCAACACCCGGCGAGCGCAGCTGGGACACCCTGCTAGACGACCTGTGGGCCGGGCTCAAGGACACGGTGCGTATCCGCGAACGCGACAAACCGGTGCAGGCCATGCTGGCCCCGGAACATCAGTTCTTCCTGTATGAAAACCTGAAGCTGCACCTTGAGGCGGCGCGCCTTGGGCTGGCACGCGGTGATCAGGCGCTGTTCCATGACAACCTGCAGGAGGCGATGGACTGGCTGGGCCGGTACTTCGAGACAGGCGATCACACCACGGTCAGCTTGCGCAGTGCGATAGAGGGGATGCTGTCACTCGACATCCATCCCGCACTGCCGGACATCAGCCAGTCACTGCGCGCCCTCAAGGTCCGCCAGGATCTGATGGACGACATCGCACCCACCGGGCTCGAGTCCAGATGAGATCGCTGCTCAAGATCTGGCTGTTCATCCTCGCTGGCGCGGGGATTGGCGTGGTGCTGAGCCGGGATACCGGCTACGTGCTGCTGTCGTTCGGCAACTACACCGTGGAAATGAGTCTGGCGCTGCTGCTGTTGCTGCTCGCCGCGCTGTTCGTGGCTCTTTATTTCGGCATCCGGCTGGTCGTGCGTACCCTGCACCTGCCGCACGATGTGCGGGTATGGAAGCAGCGCCGCGGTTCCCGCATGGCCCAGCAGGCGATGACGCGGGGGCTGCTGGAGATGTCGGAAGGCAACTGGCGCAGTGCGGAGAAACGCTTGGTGCGCTTCGCCGACCGGTCCGAGACCCCGCTGTTGAACTACCTCGCCGCGGCACGCGCCGCACAGCTGCAAAGCGCGCACGACAGGCGCGACCTGTATATCCGCCTTGCACACGAATGCATGCCTTCGGCCGACGTGGCCGTCAGCCTGACGCAGGCTGAGCTGCAACTGGCGGATCACCAGCTGGAACAGGCATTGGCGACCCTGAAGCATCTGCGCAGTGTGGCGCCCCGGCACACCTACGTGCTGCGCCTGCTGCGCCGCCTCTATGAGCAGCTCGGTGACTGGGAACACCTGCGCGAGCTGTTGCCCGAGCTGCGCCGCCGCAAGGTCGAAGACGAAACCGATCTGCAGCGCCTGGAAGTCCGCACCCACCGCGCACTGCTCGAGCACGCCTTCCTGGCCAACGACGAGCGCCGCCTCAGCATGGCCTGGGCGGATGTGCCGCGCGGCCTGCGCGAAGATCCGCAGGTCCTCGGCGACTACACCGGCTACCTGCAGGAATCCGGAGAAGATGCCAGGGCCGAACAGCTGCTCCGCGAGGCGCTGCGCAAGCGCTGGGACCCCGGTCTGATCGAAACCTACGGCCTGCTGGAAACGGGAGAGCCCGGCAAGCAGCTGTCACACATGGAAAAGCTGCTCAGCGAACACCCCGATGATCCGACACTGCTGCTGACACTGGGGCGGCTGAGCCTGCGCGCCCAGCTGTGGGGCAAGGCACGCGGCTACCTGGAGGCCTGCATCGGGCGCAACGGCTCACCCCAGGCCTATCGCGAACTCGGCCAACTGCTCGAACGCATGCACGAACCGGACAAGGCTATCGAGATCTACCGCCGTGGCCTGTCAGGAACGGGTGGACCAAACCCGGTACCGCTGCCCCATGATATCGGCCGGGCCAAGGTGAACCGGCCGATGCTCGACGAACAGCCGGCGGCCCCGGCCCCGCATGGGGCCACACCGGCGCACCCGGAGCCTAGCTCCGGCTGAGTGCCCGCGTCGGCGGATTCAGGCGCCCGCGTTGGCGCCGGAATCGTCTGCGTAATCGAAAGAATCGAAGTGCATATGCGCCTCCGGCATGCCGGCCGCCAGGCAGGCCTCGCGTCCGGCCTTGACCATCGGTGGCGGCCCCGCCATGTAAAGTTCGAAACCGGACAGGTCGGGAAAGTCCGCAAGCACCGCCTCGTGCACGAAGCCGCTGCGGCCATGCCAGTCGGCGTCAGGCTCGGACAGCACAGGCACAAAGGTGAAATTGGCGTGCTCACGCGCCCACTGCTCTGGTAGTTCCGGCAGATAGAGGTCACGCTGTGCGCGCACCCCCCAGTAGAGGTGGATCGGCTGGGTCATCTGCGCGCGGAAGGCCTGTTCAATCTGCCCCTTCAGCGGGGCGAACCCGGTGCCGCCGCCCATGAAGATCATCGGGCGTTCCGAATCTTCCTCGAGCACGAAGGTACCAAGCGGCGCCTGTATGCGCAGGATGCTGCGCTCCTTCATCTGGTTGAACACCCAGTCGGTGAATTTGCCGCCGTCGACGTGACGGATGTGCAACTCGATGAACTCGTCATCGAAAGGTGCATTGGCGATCGAGAAGGCACGCCGCCGGCCGTCGGCAAGGAGGAAATCCAGGTACTGCCCGGCCCGATACTGCAGACGCTGGTTTTCCGGAAGCTTCAGCTTCAGGCGCACCACGTCGTGGGTCAGGTGATCGACTGCGTGCACCCGTACCGGCAGCAGCTTGACCTCGATCTCTTCAGGCGTCTCTACCTCGCGCACAGAGATCACCAGGTCGCTGGCCGCGAATCCCTGGCACGGCAGGCATTTGCCTGCACCGACCTCTTGGAGCGCCGGTGGTGCGCCGTGATAGCTCACCTCTCCGGACAGCAGACCGGCAGCACAGGCACCACAACGCCCGTTGCGGCAACCATAGGGCAGCCCGACATTCTGGCGAAGCGCGGCGTCGAGAACGGTTTCGTTCTCCTCGATGTCGAACTGGTGCCCACTGCCGTCGATCGTGACCGTAAAACTCATGGTTTCCTGCAACTTGGGATGCGAAACTTTGCAATTCTCGTTGATTTCAAAGGTGATTAAAACCGTGGGGTACACATGCTAATCGTCGGATGCGGCGATGTCGGACGAAAGCTCGCCGCGCGTGCACGCCAACAGAAATACGCCGTGTACTGCCTGGTCAGGCGGACAAACAGTGCCGCCAGCCTGCTGGAGAACGGCCTGAATGCTGCTGCGGTCGATCTCGACCTCGCAGCCCCCACGCTCACCGGCGAATGGGATCAGGAACAGGTGTACTACCTCGCCCCACCACCGTCGCAGGGGACGATGGACCCACGCATGACACGATTCCTCGCCGCACTGCCGACCGACAAACCGCATCGCATCGTCTACATCAGCACGACCGGGGTATACGGAGACTGTGCCGGCGAGTGGGTCGACGAATCACGGCCGGCAAATCCGCAGGTAGATCGGGCGCGCCGCCGGTACGACGCCGAACAACAGTTGCGCCACTGGCACGATGCCGGCAACGGCACCCTGGTGGTGCTGCGTGTCGCCGGTATCTACGGGCCCGGCAAGCTGCCACTCGAACGCCTGAGAAGCAACACACCGATGATCGGCGCAGAAGTGGCGCCCTGGACCAATCGTATCCACATCGATGACCTCGTCAGTGTGTGCGAGGCCGCAATGGCACGTGGCAGGGACGATGCGGTCTACAATGTCAGCGACGGCCATCCTGGCAACATGCGAGACTATTTCGATCGGGTGGCGGATCTGTATCAGCTGCCGCGCGCCCCGCTGATCGGCGCGGAAGAGGCCCGGCGCTCACTGTCGCCGGGAATGCTGTCGTACCTCGCCGAGTCGCGCCGGCTCGACAACAGCCGCATGCTCGACGAACTCGGTGTGACATTGCGCTACCCGGACCTGGCAAGCGGGCTGGCGGCCTGCGTCACGCCATAGGCAGCGCGCATGGTGCCACGCAACCCCGTTCAGGCACTGTTGTTCGACCTCGGTGGCGTACTCATCGACATCGACTTCGAACGTGTATTCCGTGCCTGGGCAGTACATTCGACCTTGCCGATCGACGAAATCCGCAGGCGCTTTGCCGTCGACACCGCATACCAGCGGCACGAACGCGGCGAACTCGATGGCGCCGGATATTTTGCCCATCTGCGCCGGCTCCTCGCGCTGGACTGCACGCAATCGGCTATCGAAGACGGCTGGAACGCGGTGTTCGTCGGTGAAATCGCCGACACCCTGAACCTGGTGCGACTCGCGCGTGACACCTTGCCGTGTTTCTGCTTCACCAACACCAATGCGGTTCACCAGCAGACCTGGACGGCCGGATTCCCCCAGGTCGTCGCGCTTTTCGAGGAGATCTTCGTGTCCTCGGAACTCGGTCTGCGCAAACCCGAGCGACGCGCATTCGATGCTGTTGCAGCGCGCATCGGCGTCGATCCATCGGCGATCCTGTTCTTCGACGACCTGGCGCAGAACATCGAAGGGGCGCAGGCCGCCGGCTACCAGGCGGTACAGGTGCGAAGCACGCAGGACATACAGGCGGCGCTTGTACAATCAGGCCTGTTGTAGGCCGCCGGGCACAGCCCTCATAGATCGCCGTGCGGCACGCTCACCGTCACCTCACGTCCGCCGTAACCGTGCACCAGGTCGTGGCCACGCAACCGCACCCAGGTGTACTCAGCGGGAATCGGCACCGCGGCCAGGCTGCGGGTGAACGGCTGTTCGTCGACGTGCGGATGTACCAGCACCCGGGTGGCTATCACCCGGCCGTCCGGGGCGATGATCTCCCAACGGTTCGCATAGTGGTCCCAGCC
>JAGRHB010000103.1 GCA_020445245.1 Gammaproteobacteria bacterium | reverse complement strand
CGGGTCAACGCCGACCTGGTCGGCAAGGTGGTCAACATCGCCAGCCGCTGTGCCGGCTTCATCGGCAAGCGATTCGACGGCAGGCTGTCCGGGGGACTGGACCAGCCCGAGCTGTTCGCGACCTTCGCCAGGGCCGGCGACGAGATCGCCGATCTGTACGAGAAGCGTGAATTCGGCCGTGCTGTACGCGAGATCATGGCGCTGGCCGATCTCGCCAACCAGTACATCGACGAGAAGGCGCCATGGGTGGTGGCCAAGCAGCAGGGTCGCGACGCCGAACTGCACGCGATCTGCTCGATGGGTATCAACCTGTTCCGGGTACTGATCGGCTACCTAAAGCCGGTGCTGCCGGTGATGGCGCTGAAGGTCGAGGATTTCCTGAACATTGCACCGATGACCTGGGACTCGCAGCGCGAACCGCTGCTCGATCACGCTATCGACCGGTTCAAACCGCTGATGACGCGGGTCGAGAAAGACAGGATCAGCGCAATGATCGAGGACTCGAAGGAAGACATGGCCAGCGAGGCCAAGACCGCCGCGAAAAAGCCGGCCGGGGAGTCGCCGCTGGGCAAAGACCCGATTGCCGCGACCATCGATTTCACCGATTTCGCCAAGGTCGATCTGCGCGTGGTGCGTATCGTCAGGGCCGAACATGTCGAGGGTGCCGACAAGCTGCTGCGCCTGACACTGGATCTCGGCGGCGAGACACGCAATGTCTTCGCCGGCATCAAGTCGGCCTATGCGCCCGAAGACCTCGAAGGCAAGCTGACAGTGATGGTTGCGAACCTGGCACCCCGCACGATGAAGTTCGGGGTGTCCGAGGGTATGGTGCTGGCCGCCGGCCCCGGCGGCAAAGAACTGTTCGTGCTGCATCCTGACAGCGGCGCGCAGCCGGGGATGAAGATCAAATAGCGACGCGCCAGCCCGCGCGCTACACCTGCACCGCGATCAAGAGCAACGAAGCCGCCAGCGACGCAGCCCAGGTCAGGCGCTGCGCCGCATGTTCGCGTTCGCGGAACACCAGCACCGACAGCGTGGCTGCAACGACGATGCCGAGGTTGCTCAGTGCCACCGCGTAGGCCGCGGGTATCACGCGCATGGTACCGATCACCAGGCCATAGCCCGTGCCGATGAACAGCGCGCCGATCAGCAATGGCCCCGTTCCCGGATGCCCGTCCGGCCACCACTTGCCGCGCGCCCGGCGCAGCCACAGCGTGTACAACACCCAGGCCCCGAGATAGGTGGCCGACACATAGCCGAGTTGTGCCGGGTAACCGGACAACTGGGTCACCGCCACCTTGTCCGCCAGCGAATAGACGGTGGTGCCGCAGGCCGCCAGCGCCGCCGGCAGCAGCGCGCCGCGCGTCTCACCGTGGCGGCCACTGGCGCCGAGCATCAGGATCGCAAACGTGCTGGCGATGATGCCGGTCCAGCCGAGCACCGACAGCCGATCGCCGACGAACACGACGCCCACCAGCGCGATCAGCAGAGGTGCACTGCGTGCCAGCGGATAGACCAGGGCCACCGGTGCACGGCGGTAGGCGGTCCGCAGTGCGGCGAAGTAAACGAACAACGCCAGGGACGACACCGCGATACAGCCCGCCAGCGTCACCGGATCGCTGGCCTCGCGCGCCATCACCGGCAGCGTCCACGGCGCAAACAGCAGCAGGTGACCACCGACCGCCCACCAGAGGAACTCCGCATCCGGCCGCGTATGCCGCGCGAACAGGTTCCAGGTCACGTGCATCACGACCGCGATCAGGATGGCGAGGAGTGGCGACATGTGCCTGCTAGGTCCACACGAAAGGCCGGCCAGTCAGGGCGACCCCGCATACATCGGTCGTCGGATGCCCGTCGATCACCGCCTGTCCCGGCGTTCGGCCGTCCGGACTGCCGCGTCCTGCATCCAGGCACCGAAGGCAGCCGGCAGCGGTGTGGTCTGTCCGTGGTCGCGCCAACCCTGCCGCCGTGCCGTGTCCGTGATCGCCCTCAGCCGATCCCGGTCGAGCGGATGGCTGCTGAAGAAGGCGGGCATCTCGTCGCCGGACCGGTCACGTTCGCTGCGCAAAACCTCGAACAACGCATCGGCACCGCCGACATGGCCGTATTGCCTGTGCACGGCCGCCAGCGCCGCAGCATCGGCAGCGCGTTCCATCCCCCGGCTGAAGTGCAACTGGGTGTAGACGCCGGCACTGCCCAGCACAGTCAGGTCAGGACCGCCGGACAACAGGCCGACCACGAGCTGGATGGCCGCACTTCTGCCGATGCCGACGATCGGGTCACGGTGCAGCACATGGGCGATCTCGTGTGCCAACAGCATCGCCAGCGCATTCTCGTGTGGCAGCTGTTCTGTCAGGCCGCGAAACAGCAGGATGTTGCCGCCGAGCGTCGCGAAGGCATTGAAGGTGTCGCCTCCGCTGAAATGCACCCGCACCTGCATGTTGTCGGGCAGATCCATATGCTGCACAAGGCGCGCCGCCAACCGGTCCAGGTAGGCCTGCAGTTCGGGGCCGGCATCGCTGACCAGCAGCTGCTGCGGTACCAGCGCCATCTCTTTCTCGAACGGCAGCAGGCGTGCCAGGCCGCCGCCGACCTGCCCCAGCAACCAGCCCGCAACCACGATGAGCAGCAGCGCGCCACCAGCCAGAACCGCGAATTCCCTCAGGGGGTGGCGGTCGGTGGTGTTGATACCCTCGGGGATCTGTGGATTGCGGTACTTCACCGGCCCGGCGGCGGGATCAGCGCGGTGCCGTAGGCCAGCACCTCGACGCTGCCTATGGTCTTGCCAGCGCCCTTCGATATCGAGGCGGTCTCGTACTTCACGTTGAACACCATCACCGCGCCCAGGCTGCTGGCCTGCTGCTTCATGCGCAACAATGACTCACGGCGGGCGCGGTCGAGCAATGACTCGTAAGAGGTCACGCGACCGCCGAAGAGGTTGCGCAGCGCGGCCAGAAAACGTTTGAAGTAATCGACCGATATGACGGCGCTGCCGGTCACTAGCGCATGCCGGTAGTGCGGTTCAGTCGGCGGATGGCGCGACGCGATCGCCGGCAATGCGTTCAGCCGGGCCTCGCGCTCGACGATCGAGCGGTAGTGGCGCCGCTCGGCAACTTGTCCGAAGCCGTAGCCCAGGGCCAGAAGGACCAGCAGCAGGAGCAGATCGTACATGGCCTATTCCAGAATGACCGCGGTGCCGTAGACATAGATCTCCGCCGCCCCCTGCGCCACGCTGGAGGTCGAAAATCGCACGTTCAGTATGGCGTTGGCGCCAACCGCCTCCGCCTGCTGCTGCATTCGCAGCATGGCCTCTTCACGCGACTCCTGCAGAAGCTCGGTATAGCCCTTGAGCTCACCACCGAAGAGGTTCTTCAGCCCGGCCATGATGTCACGCCCGACATGCTTGGCGCGTACCGAACTCCCCTGCACCAGCCCCAGGTGTTCGACCACACGTCGTCCCGGGAGCAACTCCATATTGCTGATCAACATGACTAGGCGACCTCGATTCAAACAGCCACAGATCGGGCGATAGTAGCAGCACCGCGGTTCGGATATCGGCCCGCTATGCAGCCGCGTGCGGCAGATGGTCGGGCGCGTGGTAACGCAGCAGCTGCACGCTGAACAATGCATGGTCGTCAACCCAGACAGCCTGCTGGTGAAATCCGGCACCGGCCGCCAGCGCAGCGAACTCGTCTACCGTGTATTTGTACGAGTTTTCGGTATGGATACTGTCGCCGGGCGCAAAACGAAACACGCTGTCTTCGATCTGCACATCCTGCCGCACCCTGCTCACCAGGTGCATCTCGATGCGGCTGTACGCCGGGTTGTAGAAGGCATAGTGATCGAACGCCTCCGGTTGGACGTCGCTGTCGAGTTCGCTGCGGATCCGATGCAGCAGGTTTCGATTGAATGCCGCCGTCACACCGGCAGCATCGTTGTAGGCCGCGTTCAGCAGTCCGACCGGCTTCTTGAGATCGACACCGATCAGCAGCTGCCCGCCGTGGCCGACCATGCTCCCGATATCACGCAGCAGGCACTCGGCATCGGCGGGGTCGAAGTTGCCGATGCTCGAACCCGGGAAGAAGGCCACTTTGTGCGCCACCGGGGCAACGTGCGGGATGTCGAGGCCATTGCTGAAATCGACGCAAGCGGCGTGGACCTGCAGCCATGGGTAGTCCCCGGCAAGTGTCTCGGTGGACGCCAGCAGGAACTCCCTGGAGATATCGACGCCGACATAGGCATGAGGGCGCAGCTCTTCCAACAGCAATCGCACCTTTCGGCTCGCCCCGCTGCCGAGCTCGATCAACAGGCACTCGGCGCCCACCAGCTGGACCAGGTCGGGCAGCGCACGACCCAGGATCGCCATCTCGGTACGCGTCTGGTAGTACTCGGGAAGGTCACAGATCCGGTCGAACAGCGCCGAACCCCGTTCGTCGTAAAAAAACTTCGGTGGCACCGCACGCGGCGCCGCGGCCAGGCCATCGACCACCTCCCGGCGCAGGTCGGCCGGACCAGGGTGTGCGTCATAGAACCGGACCGCCTGCGCCTTCACCGGTCGGCCGCCAGACGGATCCCCGAGAACTGCCAGCGGTCCTGCGGGTGGAAGAAATTGCGGTAGCTGCTGCGGATATGGTCGTCCGGCGTCACACAGGACCCCCCGCGCAACACCATCTGGCCGGACATGAATTTGCCGTTGTACTCACCGACCGGCCCATGCGGTGCCCTGAAGCCGGGATAAGCCGTATAGGGGCTCGCGGTCCACTCCCAGACGTCACCGTACAACTGCCGCACCCCCGCGGTCGATGCCGCCGAAACCGGCTGCAGATAGCCCGCACCGCGCAGATTCGGCCGGTCGACATCACCGCTCTGTGCTCGTGTATCGGCCACGACTTCCCACTCCGCCTCGGTCGGCAGGCGCCGTCCCGCCCAGGCGGCATAGGCGTCGGCCTCGAACTGGCTGGCATGGCACACCGGTGCTGCGGGGTCTACCGGACGCATCCCGCCCAGGGTCATGTACCACCACTCGCCCTCACGCCTCTCCCAGTACAGCGGCGCCTGCCAGCCCGCGACCTCGACCTGAGTCCAGCCCTCGGACAACCACCATCGCGGTTCACGGTATCCACCGTCGTCGATGAACGCCAGGTAGTCGGCATTGCTGACCGGGCGATCGGCCAGCGCGAAGTCCTCCAGCCACACACGGTGCCGCGGCTGCTCGTTGTCGTAGGCAAACCCCGATCCCCCGGCACCGATGAGATGCAGGCCACCGGCAAACGGCACCCAGCCAGCATCGGCAACCGTCGCCTGCGGCGGTCCGGCCAGGTCGGCACTGTAAGCGGGGCGAAGTGGATTTTGTGCGAACGCGTGCTTGATGTCGGTCAGCAGAAGCTCCTGGTGCTGCTGCTCGTGATTCAGTCCCAGCACGAGCAGTGGCTCGATCTGCCGCCAGGCCGCTTCGCCCGCCTGTCCGATAAGCGCCTGCATCGCGTCATCCACCGTGCGCCGGTAGGCGTACACCTCGGCGACCGTCGGGCGTGACAGTAGGCCACGGTGCGGTCGCTCGAAAGGCCGGCCATGGGTGATGTAATAAGAGTTGAACAGGTGATCGAACGCCGGGTGGAAAACCCGGTAGTCACCGGCAAAGCGCATCAGCACAAAGGTCTCGAAGAACCAGCTGGTATGCGCGATGTGCCACTTGGCGGGACTGACCTCGGGCATCGTCTGAAGGCCGAAGTCCTCGATCGCCAGCGGCGCGCACAGCGCCTCGGTGTCGCCACGCACCCGTTGGTAGTGCTCCAGCATCGACTCACGGGCCGACATCGTGGTCGTCACGGTCGTCTGTGTGCCTGCCATCGGCGATTCTCCTTGCGGCCGGACCGCACGCGGCGGATACCGGCCCAGGTGCCCCGCCGGTCCGCGGTTCCTGAAAACTGCCCGACCAACCTGGCCGGGTCAAGGCGCAATAAGACGCTCTGAGCAGGGTTTTCACCGCATCGCCGGCCCGACATCGGGTCGCGACATTGATAGACTAGCGAATTCGATACGGCCAAGCGCAGTTTGCGCAAACGCAAGGCGCGCCCGGCCGACGATAGGTAAAACACGTACTCGATTGCGACACGGCGCCGATTCGGTGGACACACGGGCTCAATGACGGAATACGCACTCATCCTGGTCAGCACGGTTCTGGTCAACAACTTCGTCCTGGTGAAGTTCCTTGGTCTGTGCCCTTTCATGGGGGTTTCGCGCAAGCTCGAGACCGCGATGGGCATGGGGTTGGCGACCACGTTTGTGCTGACCCTGTCGTCGATCTGCAGCTATCTGGTCAATGAGTACATCCTGGTGCCGCTGGGCGTCGAGTACCTGCGCACGATCGCGTTCATCCTGGTGATCGCCGTGGTCGTTCAGTTCACCGAGATGGTGATGCACAAGACCAGTCCACTGCTTTACCAGGTACTCGGCATCTTCCTGCCGCTGATCACCACCAACTGCGCCGTGCTAGGTGTCGCACTGCTCAACATCCAGGAACAGCACGGTTTCGTCGAATCCGCACTCTATGGCTTCGGCGCCGCGGTCGGTTTCTCGCTGGTGCTGGTGCTGTTCGCCGCGGTGCGTGAGCGCGTGGCGGTGGCCGATGTGCCCGAACCCTTCCAGGGCAATGCGATCGCACTGGTCACCGCCGGCCTGATGTCGATGGCCTTCATGGGCTTCGCCGGCCTGGTCAGCGGTTGAACTGGCCCGCATGATCACTGCCATCCTGACCATTGCCGGCCTGGCCACCCTGTTTGGCCTGATCCTCGGCTACTCGGCGATCCGCTTTCGCGTCGAGGGCGACCCGATTGCCGATCAGATCGATACCCTGCTGCCGCAGACCCAGTGCGGCCAGTGCGGCTTTGCCGGCTGCCGCCCCTACGCCGAGGCGATGGCGACAGGTGAGGCCGAAATCAACCGCTGCCCGCCCGGCGGTGAGGCGACCATGATTGCGCTCGCCGAACTGCTCGGACGCGACCCTGTTCCGCTGGAAGACGAGGCCGCGGCAGAAAAACCCAAGTCGGTGGCCTA
>JAGRHB010000102.1 GCA_020445245.1 Gammaproteobacteria bacterium | reverse complement strand
ACAGGCGTTCGGTGGAGCGGATGCGGGTGGCCATCGACGCGGGCTCAGGCTCGCCGCTCGGCGGCCAGGGTCTCGTAGAGACCGAGGGTCGAGTCCAGCATCCGCGACAGCGGAAAGGCGTCGCAGGCCGGAGGGCGCTCGGGTCGTGCATGCTGCGCGACCAGCCAGTCCACCGCCGCCTCCACGTCTCCGAGCGGCACCGCGCCGCGCGGCCAGGCGCGGGCCAGGATCTCGCCGACCCCGCCGTGGTCGTAGCCGAGCACCGGCACGCCCATCGCCAGGGCCTCGAGCGTGGTGCGGCCGAAAGATTCCGGCTTGTTCGACAGCGACAGGACAATATCCGATATCGCCAGGATCTCGCGCAGGTCGCCACGCTGCCCGGTGAAGCTGACGTGATCGGCGAGCCCGAGCTGCGCGATCTGGGCATGCAGTTCCTGCAGATAACGCTGTTTGCGCGGCTCCGCGCCGCCGACGATCAGGCCGTGCACGGTGTGGTCCTGTGCGCACAGGCGCCCAAGCAGGCGCAGGAAATCCTCGTGTCCCTTGAGGCGGGTGATGCGCCCGGGCAGGGTGATGATTTTCCGGTCCGCGAGCTGCGGATACTCGGCCGACCAGTTTGCCAGCCACCCGGCGGACGGCCGGAAACCCGGTGGGTACTCGGCCGGGTCAATGCCTCGGTGGATCACCTCGATGCGACCCGTATCGACCCGCGGGTAGTTCGCAGCGACATAGTCGCGCACTGTGTCGGAGACCGCGATCACGCGCTCGCCGCGGGTCATCACCGCGCTGTAGGCGTTGACCGAGTACATGCCGTGGACTGTGCTGACCAGGTGTGGTCGCGTGGCCGGATCCATGCCCCTCCAGGCGAGGAAGGCCACCCAGCCGGGCATGCGGGAGCGGATATGCAGCACGTCGACCTGCTGTTCGCGCAGATAGCGGCGCAGCGCCGGCACCAGGCGCAGCGTGAGCAGTGATTTCCTGCCGATCGGCAGGGTCAGGTGCTCGGAACCCTCTGCCGTGAGCTGATCTACCATGCCGCCACCGGCCGAGACCACCAGCGAACGATGGCCGTGCGCCACCAGGTGGCGTGCCACCTCCAGGGTGCCGCGCTCCACCCCGCCTGATCGGAGGGCGGGCAGGACCTGCAGGACGGTCAGTTGTCTTTGAACCATCGTCCGAGTATCGCATCGGCGCAGCGGCCGGCCTCGTCAAAACCGGCCACCGGTCGTGGCAGCGGGGTGCCGCCCAGCCAATCGTGCAGCCGCACCACCTGGCCCGCACCGGCCAGTTGTTCGACGCCGAACGCGACCCGGCCGGTCCTGATGCGCGGCACCGCGAGCAACCCGACCCGTGCGCCACTGGTCAGCGCTTCGTAGATCATCGAGACGCTGTCTTCGCTGACCCAGACCTGGCCGGCGGCGGCCAGCTGTTGTGCCACCCAGCCGGCCCGGGTCTCCTGCCACGGGACCAGGTCCAGGCCGCCCAGCGCGGCCAGTCGTGGAAACAGGGTTGCCGGTGTGCGTCGCGACGTCGTCAGCCGAAAGCGCACCCCGGGCTGGTGGTCCAGTACATCGCGGATCTGATTGAGCATGGCGTCGTCGTCCCAGGCGTAGGCTGCCGAAGGGCCACCGACCAGGAACAGGCCAAGTTCCGCGTCATGTTGGCCGCCGGGTTGCACGGTGTTGAGCGCACCCTGGGTGCGCAGCACGTTGTCGCGGGGTCGCGGATCGTCATGCTGCGGGATCAGACACAGGTCGAACCAGCGCAGCGGCAGGCTGGGACGCATCAACACGACCAGACGGCCGCCGCGTGCCCGCCGTGCAGCGAGTGCGGGCAGGTGGGTGGCGTGACCGGCGGCGAGGATCAGGTCCGGTGCGGGCAGGGTCAGCCCCGCTGGAAAACGCCGCCGCAGCCAGCCGGAGAGGCACTTCGCCGCGGGTGGTGCATTCAGATCGAACTGGCGGACCGGGGTGCGCCTTGACAGTGCCGCCGCCAGGCCGGCGCTCTGGTTCATGTGTCCCGGCTTGCCGTCCACCAGGCGCCAGATCACCAGGCCGGTGGCGGGCGCAGTGGCGTTTTTTTCGGCGCTGCCGGAGGACATCAGTCGTCGTCCAGGAACAGTTGTGCCTTGTTCAACTGGTAGTACACGCCGTGCGTCGCCATCAGCGCATCATGGGTGCCCTGCTCGACGATCCGGCCTTCACGGAACACCAGGATGCGGTCGGCGCTCTCGACGGTCGACAGCCGGTGCGCGATCACCAGCGTGGTGCGGCCCTGGCGCAGGCGTTCCAGGCCACGCTGCACCAGCTGCTCGGATTCGGTGTCCAGCGCGGATGTGGCTTCGTCGAGGATCAGCAGCGGGGCGTCGGCGACCAGGGCGCGCGCAATCGCCAGGCGCTGGCGTTGGCCACCGGAAAGACGCACGCCGTTTTCCCCGATCGGGGTGTCGAAGCCGTGCGGCAGGGCCTCGATGAATGCCAATGCACCGGCATCCCCGGCGGCCTGGCGGATCCGCTCCGACGTCGCGGTGCAGCCGTAGGCGATATTGGCGGCGACGCTGTCGTTGAACAGCACCACGTCCTGGCTGACAAAGGCGATCTGCTGCCGCAGGTTCTCGCGCACCAGATCGCGGATATCGTGGCCGTCGAGCAGGATGCGTCCATCGCTGACCTCGTGCAGCCGCGGCAGCAGGTTGACGAAGGTGGTCTTGCCGCTGCCCGAGGCGCCGACCAGCGCGGTCACACTGCGCGGTGGGATGTCCAGATCGATCGGTCCCAGTGCATTCGTCTCGGCGCCGGGGTAACAGAACGCCACCTGTTCGAAACGTACGTGACCCTCGCAGTGCTCGAGCCTGAGCGTGCCGTTATCGATCTCTTCGGGCTGATCAATCACCGCGAACACGCTCTCGGCGGCGGCCAGGCCGCGCTGCAAAGGATGGGTCAGCTTGGTCAGGCGCTTGATCGGTGAGAACAGCAGGCCGAGTGCGGCGAAAAAGGCGACAAATCCACCAACCGACAACTGATCCTCGATCGCGCGCGAGCTGCCGATGTAGATCACGCTGGCCATCACAATGGCGCCGGCAATCTCCACGATAGGCACGCCGATGGTCGCCGACAGGTGCAGCTTGAACTGGCGGTGCCGCACCTGCTTGGCGACCCGTTCGAAGCGGGTCGCCTCATAGTCCTGCCCGCCGTAGATCTTGACCACCTTGTGCCCGCGCACCGCCTCGTCGAGGACATGCGTCATGTCGCCGAAGGACTCCTGCAGTTCGCGGCTCAGGCGGCGCTGCCTCCGGCTCAGCACCTTGGCCACGCCGGCCACGGTGGGCAGCAGGATGAAGGTGAACAGGCTCAGCTTCCAGTCCAGCCAGAATACATAGGCGAGCAGCCCGATCACGATCAGTGAGTCCTTGATCAGGGCATTGAGGACCTCGACGCCGGCATGTGAGATCTGCGACACGTCGTAGGTAAACCGCGAGATCACGTTGCCGCTGATCTCGCGTTCGTAGAACGCTGATGGAAGGTGCAGCAGGCGGCCGAACATCTGTTCGCGCAGCGTGTGCATCAGGTGGGTCGAGATACTGGCGAAGGCGGCGCTGCTGACCGTCTGCGCCAGCCCGCGTACCACGAACAATGCGATCAGGCTGATCGGCGCCCAAGTCAGGAACACCGGGTCCTTTTCGACGAAGGTGCCGTCGAGCACCGGCTTGAGCAGTGCTGGAATTCCCGCCTCGGTCGCTGCCAGGATGATCATCGAGGCGATGCCGGTCGCAAAGATCCGCCAGTGCGGCTTCACGTAGCCCAGCAGGCGCTTGTAGATCCGCTTGCTCGATGCGGCGAACAGGGCCATCGGCCGATTACAGGCCTGTGCGCAGAGCGGCGACGACCCGGTCCTGCGTCGTCTCGTCGAGATACGGGTGCATCGGCAGGCTCATCACTTTGTCCTGCAGGGTGTGCGCGACCTCGAGGTCGCCGCTGATGCGCGAGCGTCCAGCCAGCGCGGGTTGCTGGTCGAGGGTGATAGGGTAGTACACCGCGCTCGGTATCCCGGCGTCCTGCAACGCCTTGCGTACCGCATCGCGGTTGTCCACCTGCAGCGTGTACTGTGCGTAAACACTGGTGTAACCGTCGGCGATTGCCGGCGTGACACAGGCGCTGTCCTGCAGCAACTCGGAGTAGCGGGCACCGATGCGCGCGCGCGCCGCGACCTCGTCGTCGAAGATCTCCATTTTTGCGAGGATGACCGCCGCCTGCATGCCGTCCATGCGACCGTTGATGCCGATCCGCGGGTGGTGGTACTGGCGGTCCTGGCCGTGGTTGCGCAGCTCCTTGAGACGCAGCGCAATGTCCGCGTCATTGGTGAAACAGGCACCGCCATCGCCATAGCATCCCAGCGGCTTGGCCGGGAAAAAGCTTGTACAGCCAATCAGCGACAGGCCACCGGAGCGTCTGTCGTGGTAGGTCGCACCGAAGCTCTGTGCGGCGTCCTCGATCACCGGTATCTGGTGGCGCGCCGCGATTGTGTTGATCGCGTCCATGTCGGCACACAGGCCAAACAGGCTGACCGGCATGATTGCCCGCGTCCGCTCGCCAATCGCAGCCTCGAGCCTGCCCGGGTCGAGGTTGTAGCTGACCGGGTCGACGTCGACGAACACCGGGGTCGCACCGGCCAGCGCTATCACCTCGGCGGTGGCGATGAAGCTGAACGGCGAGGTGATCACCTCATCGCCCGGGCCGATATCCAGTGCCATCAGCGCGAGCAGCAGCGCGTCGGTACCACTGGCGGCGGACACGCAGTGCGCCACGCCGACATAGGCGGCGAGGCTGTGCTCCATCTCGGTGACCTCGGGGCCAAGGATGTACTGGCCGTGATCGAGCAGCACGGCCAGGCGGCGGTCGATGGAGTCGCGGATGCGTGCCTGCTGGGATTTGAGGTCGATGAATTGCATGGGTTTGGTCTCGTGAAATGTGCGCCGATTGTCGACATTCTAATCCGATTGGACGGTGCCTGATCAGGCTGATTGACCGGGCATGGCAGCGCGCCGGCGGCAGCGCGGGCGCCTTGCGCTATCCTGTGCCTGTGTTTTGGCAATTGTATTCATCGAGGCAGCGGGTTGCGGTATGGACAAGATGACGTTCCCCACATGGCCGCAGTTTGCCGAGGAGGACATCGGCGCGGTCGCGGACCTGCTGCGCTCGGGCAGGGTCAACTACTGGACCGGCCCCGAGGTGCGCGGCTTCGAGGACGAATATGCCAGGCATTGCGAGGTGCCACATGCGATCGCCCTGGCCAACGGCACGCTGGCGCTGCAGGCCGGGCTGCTGGGCCTGGGGCTGCAGCCGGGCGACGAGGTGATCGTTACCCCAAGGACCTTCATCGCCTCGGCCTCGGTCATCGCGCTGGCGGGCGGTGTGCCGGTGTTTGCCGATGTCGATCCGGACACCCAGAACCTTGACCCGGCACGGGTCGCGGAGCTGATCGGTCCGCGCACCGTCGGCATCATCGCGGTGCACCACGCGGGCTGGCCCTGCGACATGCGGGCATTGATGGCGCTGGCGGACAAGGCCGGACTCTGGATACTCGAAGACTGCGCGCAGGCGCATGGCGCGCAACTGGACGGCCGCCCTGTCGGCTCTTTCGGCGATGCGGCAGCGTTCTCGTTCTGTCAGGACAAGATCATCTCGACCGGTGGCGAGGGCGGCATGTTGCTGTGCAGGGACGACGGCGTATGGAAGCGCGCATGGTCGTTCAAGGATCACGGCAAGGACTTCGATGCGGTCCAGGCGGCGGCCCGGGACAGCACGCCGGGGGTGCCCTGGGTGCATCGCTTGCTCGGCAGCAACTGGCGCATGGCAGGGGTACAAGCGGCGATCGGCCGGGTGCAGCTGCGCAAGCTCGAGGCCTGGCATGCCGCGCGCCTGCGCAATGCCATGCGCTTTCATGAGCGCCTGTCGTCCTGCCCGGCGCTGCGCATCCCGATGCCGTCCGCGTCGATCCGCCACGCGTTCTACCGCTTTTACGTATTCGTAAGGCCGGAACGTCTGCGCGCGGGCAGCACGCGCAATGACATCGTCGCCGCGCTGCAGGGACGCGGTGTGCCCTGCAACCTGGGCTCGTGTAGCGAGATCTACCTCGAAGAGGCCTTCAAGGGTGCCGGCTTTGGGCCGAGCGAGCGCCTGCCTGTCGCGCAGTCACTTGGCGAAACCAGTATCGCCCTGCTGGTGCATCCGACCCTGGAATCGCCGCATATCGACCAGATGGCGGATGCAGTGCTCGAGTTAATGTCGACGGTGACGGATTGAGGTCCGGCCTGGAGAGTCGTCCTGCGGACCAGGGGCTCGAGAAATGCGAGGCAGCCACGGATGGATGTTGCCCTTCGACAGTATTGGCCCTTGATCTCACTTTCAATAAGCCGGGTCCGGCGCCGCTTATGCTTTTTTGACGAACTCGGACTTGAGTTGCATTGCACCAATGCCTTCGATTTTGCAGTCGATGTTGTGATCCCCTTCCACCAGGCGGATGTTCTTCACCTTGGTTCCCACCTTCACGACGGAGGACGAGCCCTTTATCTTGAGATCTTTGATCACGACAACCGCATCACCATCGCTGAGAATCGTCCCATTGGCATCTAATACTGATGTTTCATTTTCCGGTACGCCTTCGTCGGCGCCCGCAACCCATTCGTGACCGCACTCGGGACACACCAGCAATGGCCCGTCTTCGTACACATACTCGGAATTGCACTTTGGGCATGGCGGAAAATCACTCATAGCTAAAACTTTCTCTTGTTGGTTGCCGGATGATTCCAAGTGGCAATTGACCATGGTTTCCGCGGAAAGGACGACCGGCCGGCACCTAATACAGTGGCGGTTCGCCCGACGGCCGCTTCTTGAACCGCCGGTGCAGCCAGTTGTACTGCGCCGGTGCATGGCGCACCCAACGCTCGGTGATCTCGTTATATGTCGTGATATCGGCGGTGCTGTCGCCACTCGGAAATGGATCCAGTGCCGGTTCGACGATCATGTGATAACCCCCCTCGGGGCGGCGAAACACGAT
>JAGRHB010000101.1:1202-7071 GCA_020445245.1 Gammaproteobacteria bacterium | reverse complement strand
AGTTCTACCGCGACATGTACGACAAGCAGATCGCCGTGGACATGGCGCAGAAGCAGGGCATCGGTCTGGCCGACGTGCTAAAGCGCCAGCTCGGTGGAGGCATATCGGCACAGTACAGTGACCTCTCACCCGAGAAGTATCTGGGTATGCCGATCACGGCGCGCCCGGTGGATGGCGCGGACGCAGCGACTGTTGCGCGTCGCAGCGTCGATACCCCGGCGGCGTTCGATGGCTCGCCGGAGGCCTTCGTCGACGCCCTGTGGCCGGTGGCTGAACAGGCGGCTGCGAAGATCAATCTGCCACCGGAGGCACTGCTGGCGCAGGCCGCACTGGAGACCGGCTGGGGACGTCATGTGATGCAGCACGGTACAGGTGATAGCAGTCACAACCTGTTCGGTATCAAGGCCGACTCGCGCTGGCAGGGTGACAAGGTGATGGTCAGCACACTTGAATATCGCGATGGTGTTGCGCTGAATACGCGGGCGAATTTCCGTGCCTACGAATCGTTCGAACACAGCTTCTCCGACTATGTGGATTTCGTGCAGCGCAATCCGCGTTACCAGCAGGCCCTGGCGCAGACCAATGACCCCAAGGCCTATTTTTCCGCCTTGCAGGAGGCCGGCTACGCGACCGACCCTGCCTATGCACAAAAGATTCAGCGCATCCTCGACAGTGAGTCGATGCAGCGTGCGGCACAGTCTGCAAAGGAGGGCGCCACTGCCATCTGAGCTGAAGATGGAAGGGTGAAGCAACAATGGCAGGCATAATCAATATCGGCGTAAGTGCGCTCAACGCCTTCAAACGGCAGATGGAGACGACAGGGCACAACATCGCCAACGTCAATACCGAGGGCTACAGCCGCCAGGTTGTGCAGCTGGATGCGCGCTCGCCGCAGATTTCCGCGCAGGGCTACGTCGGGTCCGGCGTCGAGGTGGCGTCGATCCGACGCAGTTATGACAGTTACCTGGCTACGCGCGTTCGCGACTACACCTCGTCGTACGAGGAGTTTGCGGTCTTTGAGCAACGCGCACGGCAGATCGACAACGTGCTTGCCGATTCCGCGGCGGGTATCGATGACACGCTGCAGCAGTTTTTTGCAAGTGTCAACGATGTCGCCGACGATCCGACCTCGATACCGGCACGCTCGGTGATGCTCAACCGCGCCAGTCAGCTGGCCGATCGTTTCAATGCCCTCGACGGCTGGTTGGAGGATATCCGCCATCAGTTGAACGGTGACCTCGAACGCGAGGTCGGTGAGATCAACGCCCTTGCGCAGTCGCTGGCTTCGGTCAACACGCGGATCGGCGCATTGAACGGCACCCCCGGCGGCATTCCCGGCGACATCCTCGACGAACGTGACAAGCTGATCGACGACCTCAGCAAGTTCACCAATGTGTCGACGCTGGAACAGGGTGACGGGTCGATGAACGTATTCGTCGGTACCGGTCAGGCACTGGTGGTCGGCGGCAACTACAACACCCTGGCCGTGACCAACAACACGCAGGCGGCAGATCACAAAGAACTGGTCATCCGCCAGTCCGGCGGCCTCACGGTCAACGTCACGCAGCAGATGACCGGTGGCAGCCTCGGTGGCCTGCTGCGTTTCCGTGACGAGGTGCTGGACGAGTCGCAGAATGCACTGGGGCGCGTGGCGATCGGGATTGCCTCGTTCTTCAATGCCGAGCACACGACCGGTATGGATCTCGATGGTCAGCTCGGCGGTGACTTCTTCTCGACGGCCTCTCCGCAGGTGCTGGCCGACCCGGGAAACATTGGATCGATTGCGGTTGGATTCGACGATCCTGCTGATCTCACGACGCACGAGTATGAGCTTGTCTACAGTGGCGGCAGCTGGTCGATGACCGATCTGAACAGTGGCGCCAGCGTGGCCTTGAGTGGCACCGGCACCGCACTCGACCCGCTGGTCGCCGACGGCATGAGTATCGTGGTCAACGCCGCATCGAACGGCGACACCTATCGCCTGCGACCGACACGTACCGGCGCCTCAGGCCTTGGCCTTTTGGTGACCAACGAGCGTGACATTGCCGCCGCCGAGGCGGTGCGTACCCAGGACCTCAGCGGCAATACCGGTACCGGGCACATCGGCGCCGGCGCACAGACCAGCAGCAGCGGTACCAGTCTGCCGGCCACGCCGATCACACTGACCTTCGATGGCACCCTGAACCAGTTCACCGTTTCCACCGGCGGGACCCTCGCCTATGATCCGGCGACTGACACCGGCTCGACCCTGACAGTCAACATCGCTGGCCTCGGCGATTTCAGTTTCACGATGACCGGTACCCCGGCCGATGGTGACCAGTTCCAGCTGTCGAGCAACGCGGGCGGTGTCGGCGACAATCGCAATGCACGGCGACTGGCCGATCTGCAGTCGGCCAAGATGATGATCGGCGGTACCGCGAGCTTCGCCAACACATATGGCGCATTGATCGCGGATGTCGGCACCAAGACCAACCAGGCAGCAGGCAATGTGAGTGTGCAGTCGCACCTGCTGTCGCAGGCGGAGGCGGCGAAGTCTGAGGTGTCCGGTGTCAACCTCGACGAAGAGGCTGCGGACCTCGTGCGCTTCCAGCAGGCCTACCAGGCCGCCGCCCAGGTGATCAGTGTCGCCAACACTCTGTTCGACTCACTGCTCAGTGCGGTTCGGAGGTAAGCATGCGCATTTCGACTTCGCAGTTCTTCCAGCAAAGCGTCGACGCGATGCTAGCCAGGCAGCGTGAACTTAGCCAGACCGAGTTGCAGGTGGCCAGCGGTAAACGCATGCTGCACCCCTCGGATGACCCCTCATCGGCAGTGCGTGTACTGGATCTGAAGGAATCGCAGCAGCGTCTTGGTCAATACCAGCGCAATGCCGATGCGGCGTATGCCAAACTCGACCAGGAAGAGACCGCATTGTTGAGCATCGAGAACCTGTTGCAACGCGTGCGCGAACTGGCGGTGCGGGGCGTGAACGACACCCTCAGCGACGAGGATCGCAGTGCCGTCGCCGCCGAGGTGCGCGAACACATGGAGAACTTCCTGCAACTCGCCAACTCTGTGGATTCGAACGGTGAATATCTGTTTGCGGGCTACCAGAGCCTGACCAAGCCGCTGACCCACGACGGAGCCGGTGGTTTCACCTATAACGGCGATACCGGCCAGCGCATGGTCAAGATAGGTGACAGCCGCGAAGTGGCGATGAACGACCCTGGCAGCAGTGTGTTCATGGGTATCGCGGCGGCGGCCGGTGGGACGACCAACATCGGCGAGGTGCTGTACAACCTCGCCTCAAACCTGGAGGCGGGCAATGGCGATTCGAACGCGATCGCCGATATCGACACCGCATTTTCCAGCCTGTTCAACACGCGATCCAAGATCGGTGCTCGTATGACCGCGATCGACGATCAGAAGAACGCCAATGCGTCCTTCGATCTGGCCGTGGCCGACGTGCGCTCGTCGCTCGAAGACCTCGATTACGCCGAGGCGATCAGTCGCTTCAATCAGCAGCTGACGGCGTTGCAGGCCTCGCAGCAGTCGTTCCTTAAGATCCAGGACATGAGCCTGTTCAATTTCCTGCGCTAATGCGTAGGGGGGGGCGGCCTACGGCCGATTGAAGATGGTGCTGCATATCGCCGAGGGGGCTCGGCTCCTACAACATCCGTCCCGCCGGAGCCGGTCTCTTATCGGTGCTGAAGGTAGAGCTCGGCGAGCCTCAGGTCGAATGCCGTATCGATGTCTACAGACCGTTCTGCCGGCATGACGTAGGCAACGGTCTGTTCGCTCAGACAGTTCTGGTGTTGCAGCAGCCAGTCGACCCGCGCGGCATAGACAGCGCCGTTGAGCGTATACGATTGCGGAAGATCCTGCCGGCGCATGCGCGAATACATCGGATCGAGCAGTGGTACCAGGCGGCTGTCGTCGTTTAACCGGTAGCTCCAATAGGGGCTCTTGGTTGGCTCCATCACGCTGACGCAGGCCGGCGCTGCATGCGCCTGCATCTGCAACAGGGTGCCGTCGATATCGGCGCCGCTGCGCAGCGGCGAGGTGGGTTGCAGGATCAATACGATGTCGAAGCCGGGCAGCTGTTCAAGGGCATGTCGGATCGCGCCGAAGGTTTCGGCGCTGTCGTGCGCCAGATCGGCCGGGCGCATGAAGGGCACGTCACCGCCATGCGCCCTCGATATCTCAGCGATCTCCGTGTCGTCGGTCGATACCACGCAACGGTCGACATGCTGCGAGTCACGCGCGGCGGCGAGCGTCCAGGCGATCAGCGGGCGACCGGCGAGGTCGAGGACGTTCTTGCGCGGCAGGCCCTTGGATCCGCCGCGTGCCGGCACCACTGCCAGTACCCGCAGGCCGTCGATCAACCGAACATCTCCGCAAATTCGGCACTGGCACGTTCGAGGTCCTCCATGCGCCCGATGTCCACCCAGTAGTCACGAAGCGGAAAACCGCCGACCTTCCTGCCGTTGGCCATCAAAGCGTTGAACAGAGTGGGCATGTCGTAGAACTTCTGGTTCGGGACCAGGTGCAGCGTCTCCGGGTTGAGGATGTAGATGCCGGCGTTGACGTAGTAGCGCTCGACCGGTTTCTCGACCAGTTCCTGTACCACGTAACCGTCACCCAGCTTCAGCACACCGTAGGGTACCTGTTGCTGGTGCTCGCGCATCGCCATCGTCGCGACAAAGCCCTGGCGGCCGTGAAAGTCGAGCAGGCGCACGAAGTCGACCTTGGTCAACAGGTCGCCGTTCATCACGATCACCGGTTCGGTCGGTCGCTCAGGCAACAGGCTCAGCGCGCCTGCCGTTCCGAGTCGGCGGTCCTCGTGCAGATAGGTGATATGGACACCGAGGCGGCGCCCGTCGCCGAAGTGTTCGCGGATCATCTCGCCCTTGTAGTTGAGGCACAGATAGATGTTGACGAACCCCTGGTCGGCGAAGTTCTCGATGATGGTTTCGAGGACCGGTTTCGGCCCCACCGGGATCATCGGCTTGGGTGTGTTCTCGGTCAGTGGCCGCAGCCGGGTGCCGAGGCCACCGGCCATGATCACCACCGGCGTTGAGCGCTCGGGTTCGAGCGGCATGCTGTATTGAACAAGGTCCACAACGCACCCCTGAGTGTCGAGTATCGGGAGATGGCGCAGCGAGTGTCGGTGCATGGTGCGTTGCCAGCTGTCATGCGTCTCTTCCGCCAGGCCGGTGGTCGGGTTGGCGTTCATTACCTCGGTGATCCGGATGTCGAGGCTCTTGCCACGCAGCACGGCGCGGCGGATATCGCCATCGGTGACGGTACCGATCAGGTGACCGGTATGGTCGACGACCAGGGCGATCTGCATCGCGCCGCGGTCAATCGCCTCCCATGCCTGGTGCACCGAGGCGTCGGGTGCAATGGTGATGTCGCGCCAGCTCTTACTCATCGATGTTTCGCAGTTTGCGGGCCGGGACGCCGCCAACCAGCGTCAAGGGCTCGACATTTCGGGTCACTACCGCACCTGCTGCAATTACTGCGCCAGCCCCGATGCTGATGCCCTGGATCACCGTCGCCCCGGCCCCGATATGAACGGCCTCGCCGAGCCGGCATTCACCGCACAGGGTCGCGCCGCTGGCGACGTGGCTGTGGCTGCCGATCACGCAGCCGTGTTCGACCACTGCAGCGGTGTTGATCAGCACGTTGTCACCGATCTGTGCGGCCGCGTTGATGATGGCGCCGGCCAACACCTGGCAGGCGTCACCCAGGCCGACGCCGAGCGCCGACAGGCTGGCCCGCGGGTGGATGAGTGGGGCAAACCGGTGGCCGGCTTCGACAAGACGCCGATACACCGCGCGTCGATTGTCGATCGGACCGGCAGACCCGATCCCGTTCAGCAGCAGAA
>JAGRHB010000101.1:0-1104 GCA_020445245.1 Gammaproteobacteria bacterium | reverse complement strand
GGAGGGAATGGCGATGACGGCCTACGAGAGACAGATCAAGCAGACCGAGGCGTACTACGATGCGCAGATCCTGATGGCAGAGCACGAGGAGCTGGAGGTGCTCAGTTCGAAGGTCGTCGGCAGCCGTCTGCACGATATCCTGCACAACCCGGTCGACGAAGGTATCGACGAGGGTTGATCCGAACTCGGGGCGCGGCCGACCAGCCGCGCCCCGTCGTCCGGGCCGTTACGTTACAGCCGGTTCAACTCGACCCGGCGGTTTTGCGCCTTGCCCTGGGCGTCGTCATTGCCGGCGATGGGTTGTTCCTCGCCGAAGCCCTTGGCGATCATGTTGTTGCGATCGACACCCTGGCTCGCCAGGTAGTCCACCACGCTTTGCGCACGGCGCTGTGACAGGTCCTTGTTGTAGGCGTCGTCGCCGTCGCTGTCGGTGTGTCCGGCGACCATCACGCGGATCTGTGGATTCGCCGACAGGGTGGCCGAGACGCCGTCCAGGATTGCCAATGATTCGTCGGTCAGCTTGGCCGAGTCGGTCTCGAAGTTGACACCGCGCAGCACGATGCGCGCTGCATCGTCGCAACCCAGTGCATCTACGGTGGCCCCCTCGGCGCTGTCGGGACACAGGTCACCGGCATCGCTGACGCCGTCGTTGTCGGCGTCCGGTGGTCCGGCGGGTTGTTCCTGCTCGGTGGGCAGGACAGGCGGCATCATGCCGTAAGGCGGATACGGGTATGGCTGGTACCCCTGGTAACCGTAACCATAACTCCGGCCACTGCCATAGCCGTCACCGTAGCCCTCTCCACGCATGTCGGCGTTGATGCGGCCGCGCATGGCGAAATCGAAATCGACTTCGCCGGCGGCGTCGCCCGACCCGTCACCCCAGGTGTTGCCCCAGCCATTGCCATAACCGTTGCCGTAGCCGCTGTTCCAGCCGTCATCGCCCCAACCGCTGCCTCCCCAGGGCCACCAGTTGTTGCCGCCCCAGTTGTTGCCGCCCCAGCCATTGCCCCAGGGCCACCAGCTGTTGCCACCCCAGTTATTGCCGCCCCAGCCGTTGCCCCATGGGCTCCAGCCGTTGTTCCAACCACCGTAGGACGGGGCCCA
>JAGRHB010000100.1 GCA_020445245.1 Gammaproteobacteria bacterium | reverse complement strand
TGGTCATCGTGCTTGCCGCAGCAGCGACCCAGGTCCATCCACACCGCCTGTGGGACCTTGTCGCATGAGTCGCCCGATGGCTACCGCCAGCGCACGCGGCCTCATTGCGTGCCATGTCTGTGGACTTGTCAGCCAGCCGCCGGACGGGGCGCTGTTCCTGCGCTGCCCGCGCTGCGATGCGCCATTGCATGGCCGCATACCACGCAGCCTGTCACGTACCTGGGCCTTTCTGGTGGCGGCAGCGATGCTTTACCTGCCGGCAAACCTGCTGCCGATCATGCATGTGACCCAACTTGGGCAGATGCGCTCGGATACGATATGGAGCGGGGCGGAATACCTGCTGGCGCACGGCATGTGGCCCCTGGCATTGATCGTGTTCGTTGCCAGCGTGCTGATCCCACTGGTCAAGATTGCGATCCTGCTGGTGCTGCTGGTCTCGGTGCAAATGCACGCGCAGGCCCGGCCAATGGATCGATTGCGCCTGTACCGCTTTACCGAGTTCGTCGGACGCTGGTCGATGGTGGACGTATTCGTCGTCACCGTGCTGGTCGCGTTGGTTCACCTCGGCAAGGTGGCGAAGATCGAGGCGGGTCTGGGGGCGGTGTTTTTTGCCGGCGTGGTCGTCCTGACGATGCTGGCTGCCAGGACTTTCGATCCACGCTTGATCTGGGATAACTTGTCACACGATGTCGAATCCACTGCCAACCGACGATAAGCTGCCGGAGGCGATAGTCGACGACCGTCGTCGCATCTCCCTGGTATGGCTGATCCCGCTGGTCGCGATCTGTGCGGCGGCCTGGCTCGGTTACCACACCGTGACCCAGCAGGGGCCCCTGATCACGATCAGTTTCCAGACTGCCGAGGGGCTCGAGGCGGGGAAGACGCGGGTGCGTTTCAAGGATGTCGATGTCGGCCTGGTCGAGGCCATCGAGCTTAGCCCGGACCTGCGACGGGTGCAGGTGCGTGCGAGGCTGGCGGGCAGCGTTGCCGATTACCTCAATGACAACACCAGGTTCTGGGTGGCGCGTCCACGGCTTTCGGTGACCCAGGTGTCCGGACTCGGCACCCTGCTGGGCGGCAGCTACATCGCGGTTGACCTGTCGACCCAGGGTGCCCCACAGGATACCTTTGTTGGCCTGGAGACTCCGCCGATCGTCACCGCCACCGAGCAGGGGCGGACATTCACCCTGACTGCGGATGCGCTCGGTTCGCTGAGCGTCGGTTCGCCGCTGTTGTATCGTGGCATCGAGGCCGGGCGGGTGGTCGGCTACCAGTTGCGGGAGCCGCACGGCGTGGACATCCAGGTGTTCGTCGATGCACCGCACGATGCCGCCGTCGGTGCCAATACCCGCTTCTGGAATGCGTCCGGCATTGGCTTGTCACTCGACGCCAGCGGTATCCGCCTCGACACCCAGTCGCTTACCTCGGTGTTGCTCGGCGGCATTGCGTTCGGCACCCCATCGGGATCGGACACCGGCGCACCCGCGGACGAGGGTTCGGCATTCCGACTGTATGCTGACGAGCGTGCGGCTTTCGAGCGCCGCTTCGGCGCGCGTGAGACATGGCAATTGGCCTTCGCCGGGTCGGTGCGAGGCCTGTTGCCGGGCGCTCCGGTGGAGTTGCGCGGCATCCGCATTGGCGAGGTGCTGGATGTGCAGTTGCAACTGGACGCCGAAAAACGCACCGCCAACATCCCGGTGACGATCGCGATCGAGCCCGATCGCCTCGGAGTGCCCGGGGCCGGCGACAAGGGGTCTCGGCCGCGCGACATCGACAGGGCACTTTGGGACCGCCTGGTGCACAACGGGCTGCGCGCCCAGCTCAAGACAGGTAACCTGATCAGCGGTGCCCTGTACGTCGATCTGGATTTCTACCCCGACGACGAGTCACGTGAGATTGTTTGGGGACAGGGCGGCATCCCCGAGTTGCCCACGGTGCCGACGCCACTGGACGAACTGCGCGGCCTGCTGACCCGTCTCGCGCGGCTGCCGCTGGATCGGATGGGCGAGGATCTCGGCGCAACACTGGCGGCCCTGCGTGACACCATGAATGCAACCAACGGCCTGCTCGAGCGCCTCGACCGCGAGACTGCCTCCGAACTCAGCAAGACACTGGAACAGACACGCAGCACACTGAGCAGCCTGGAGCGGGTGCTCAAACCCAACTCGCCGTTGCAGGCGGAGGCGCAAAGGGCGTTGCAGGAGTTCGGGTCTGCGGCGCGTTCTTTCCGCATCATGGCGGATTATCTGGAGCGTCATCCAGAGGCACTGATCCGCGGAAAAGGGGCCATCTCGCCGTGACCGAACGACTTGTTGCCACATTGCTGATCTGCGTTGCGCTCGCCGTGTCGAGTGGCTGTGGTACGACGCCTACGGCGCGGTTCTATGTACTGAGTGCACAGGAGCGTGTGTCCAGCGCCACATCACCCCTGGTGGTGGCGGTAGGGCCGGTGGAAATGCCCGAATATCTCGATCGGCCGCAGATCGTTACCCGGGTGGGCGACAACCGGCTGAGCGTGGATGAGTTCAACCGCTGGGGCGGACGCCTCGAAGAAGAGGTCACCAACGTGCTGACACGGATCCTCGGTCAGCGCCTCGGTACACAGCACGTCTACAGCTACCCGAGCCGGGTGAGCGCGGAGACTGACTACCGCGTCGTCCTGGCACTGCGCCGCTTCGATGGCGTCCTTGGCGGGGAGGTGAGTCTGGATGTGGCTTGGTCACTGATCGACGATCGCAGCGGTGAAGTGGTGATGATTCGGAACGCATCGTACCGCCAGACGTCTGAAGGTGCGGATTTCGACGCCTATGCGGCCACGCTCAGTGCGGTACTGGCGCAGTTGGGCGACGACCTGGCTGCGGCGCTCGAGCGCCTGCCGGTAGCTGGCACCGTACGCTGAAAAGAAAAACCCGCCGCAATGCGACGGGTAAACTCAATAGTCAGGAGGAGTGAGATCCCACGCAACACATGTCGAATGTGATGCGTTGGAGGGAAGTTTGGCCACTGCGCCGGGATGGTGCATTGATCTTTCTCAATTCATCAGCACGTTCTTATCCTCGTGTTTCCGAACCCACCTTGGTGCGCATTGCGCATCAAGGCGTTGGATTTCATAAGTACCTGACAGGCAGGCGATTTATTCCGTTTACAACGTTTGCCGGGGCCACGTCGCTCGTGACAGGAACCTAAAGATTAGCAAATAAACAATTTCTAATTTAAATTGTGCCTGTCCACTTTTTTTCGGGCGATGCCTGCAAGGGCCTGCATGAGCAACCAAGACCCGCCTGCTGAAACAACAAGCCTGTTTCCGGATGCCTGGATTGTCGGGCGAGCGGCCGCGAAGCTGGTGCGCGATGACGAGGATGTGCTGCTGGCCGGGGACCCGGCCCCGACTCGACCGGATCCGGTGTTGCATCGCGATATCGGCTCCAAGCCCCGCGCGCCGAGCGCACAGGAACTCGCCGAATTGCGCGCAGAGATGGAGCGTCTGCAACAGCGAATCAGCCTTCACCAGGCCTCACGGTCGCAATGTCGGCTTCGATCGGCGCCTCATGATGCCGGGGCAGTGGGTGCGTTCGACGAGCGGCGACCGGAAGGTGCGATGCACCCCGGCCCTGCGGGTGCTCAGTCGGCCTCCACTGCGGCGGTTGCGGTGCGGGACAGAAGGCGTCTGCGACCTGGTCTGGTGGTGTTGCTGGTCGCCGTTCTCGCCACCGCCGCCGCTGTTGGTTACTTCGTGTACCGGCAAACCTCATCGATGCCACCGCCGTTGGGCCAGCGGCTGCAGCTGTTCAAGCAGGATGTCACGCTACACGTGGCCACCCTGGGGGACCGCCTGAAGGCGCTGCGGGCGGGGATCGCGCAATAATCGCCGGTGCCGCCCGAGGATCTACCGCTCCAACCTTTCCGCCGTCTTCTCGACCAGCGTCTGTTCGACTTTGCCCGCCGTGTCGTTCGAAGAGATTGCGGCAACCCCTTCGGCCACCGAGTCGGCACCGACCGACGCCTTGACCAGCTGCGGTGCCGATTTCTTCAGTGTGGCGAGGTCCCAGCCGCATTGCCGTTCGATCACGGTAAACAATTCCGTATCGGTCTGGTGCAGCATGTTCAGGGTCGGGTCATTGTCGCCCGGCTTGGGCTTTTGATCCCAGATGTACTTGGGCGAAATCCTGCATGCTTTCTTGTACTTCGACGGGTAATACACCTCGGCCTGCTTCGTCTGTCCCCAGACACTGGCGCGACGTGGCGCCTCGCCACGCTGGGCGACCGTAATCGCGATGTACTCACCCTGGTACCTGACCTCGGGATTGTGACGCGCATAGCGACTGCTGTTGAAGTCGATCGGTGCCTCTTTGAGTGCCCCGCCGACCAGTTCCATACTGTGCTCGTCGAACAGGACGGGTTCGCCCGTCGGCAACGTGACCTTCAGCAGGCCATTGGCATGATCGATCTCAAGCGACGGCAGCTGACGGCGCGGAAAGAAGTGCAACTCGCGGAACATGTTGTCGTGGCTGAATCTGCCGGAGATCTTGACGTCGTCATTGACCGCGAGATGGATGTTCTCACGCGCGCGGTCGGCAAACATGAAGGCGTATTCGCGTCGCGGACCCTTCTTCTTGAGTCCGACCGGGTTGATCGTCGGTGAACCGTCATTCAGGAACGAGAACCCGACCACATTGCGTTGCCTGCCGGGTTCGTAGAAGAAATAGCGCAGGCCCTCGATTTCGGTGGCGCTGATGCTGCGGTCATAGCGAAACGGCGTGCGGATGCCGTCGCGCTCCGGGGGCGCCTGCCGGGCCAGGGCGGCCAGTCCGTCGAATCGCTGCGGCGGTGGCGGCTGAACCACGGGTGGTTCCACGGGCGTGGGTTTTTGCTGCACTGGTGCACAGGCGGCTGCAAGCAATGCGGCGCCGAGGATGGTGAGTTTACGCAAGGTTCTCGCTCCCGTTTCGTGACGGAGTGTAAGGATAGGTCATTTCGAAGGCCTGTCCGTGAACCGGCCGGCAATAGGCGCAATAATTGTACTTGAGGCAAATTTATCCAGGATGCCTGTTCCCTTGATCAGTGAATCGATTCGCGTGCGTGGCCTCGTGCAGGGTGTCGGCTTTCGGCCGACGGTGTGGCGTCTGGCATGTGATTGTGGCCTGTCGGGTGACGTGCGCAACGACGGAGCAGGCGTACTGATCCGGCTGCAGGGGCAGGCCGAGTCGATCGAGGACTTCGTTGCCCGGCTGGCGCACGAGTGCCCGCCGTTGGCGCGCATCGATGCGCTGGAACGCTCGGTCTGTGGCGAGACGTTCGAGCCCGTGCCGGGCTTTCGAATCCTGGCAAGTGATGGGGGCGAGGTGCATACCGGTATTGTGGCCGACGCGGCAACCTGCGCCGCCTGCCGGGAGGAAATCCTTGATCCGGCCAACCGGCGCTTCCGCTACCCGTTCACGAACTGCACTCACTGTGGCCCGCGGCTCAGCATTGTGAACCGGATCCCCTACGACCGTGCCAACACCAGCATGGCCGCCTTCCCGATGTGTCCGGCCTGTGAGCGCGAATACAGCAATCCTGCGGACCGGCGTTTTCATGCGCAGCCGAACGCCTGCGCAGCATGCGGTCCGCGGGTCTGGCTGGTCGACGCACTCGGCGTGTCGGTACCCATCGATCCCGCCGGGGACGCCATCGCGACGGCGAGCCGGCTTATGCGACAGGGCAGGATTCTCGCAATCAAGGGCATTGGCGGGTTTCACCTGGCGTGTGACGCCTGTAATGTGGATGCGGTTGCCCTGCTGCGGTGGCGAAAACGACGCTATCGGAAGCCATTCGCCCTGATGGCGCGTGATCTCACGGTGATCGATCGCTATTGCCGTGTCGATCCGCACGAACGCACCCTGCTCACGTCGTCAGCAGCACCTGTGGTGCTGCTGGAGGCGACCCACGCATCGATGCTGGCGGCCGATGTGGCACCGGGGCAGGCGACGCTCGGCTTCATGCTGCCATACAGCCCGCTGCATCACCTGTTGCTTGAAACGTGGGACACGCCGCTGGTGATGACCAGCGGCAATCTCAGTGATGAGCCTCAGTGCACCGCGAACGACGACGCGGCAAGGCGTCTCGATGGGATAGCGGACTTCTATCTGCTGCACGACCGCGAGATCGTCAACCGCGTGGATGATTCGGTGGTGCGGGTGATGGATGAACAGCCCCGCCTGCTGCGGCGTGCCCGCGGCTATGCGCCGTCGCCACTGGTGCTGCCGGCCGGGTTCGGGCGGGCCGCCCCGGTGCTTGCGCTTGGCGGCGAGCTCAAGAATACCTTGTGTCTGCTCAAGGACGGGCAGGCGGTGCTGTCGCAACACCTGGGTGACCTCGAGGACGCGCGCACAGCCGACGACTACGAACGCACTGTCGATCTGTACCGCCAGTTGTTCCAGCATCAGCCCCGCGTCGTGGCGGTGGACCTGCACCCTGACTACCGCTCGACGCGCTATGGTCAGGCCCTGGCCGAACGGGATGGTCTGGAACTGATACCGGTGCAGCACCATTTCGCACACATCGCCAGTGTCCTGGCCGACTGCGGTCATGCGCTGGATGGCGGGCCGGTGATTGGTGTCGCCCTGGACGGACTGGGGTTTGGTACAGACGGCACCATCTGGGGAGGTGAATTTCTGCTCGCCGACTATCGCGGTTTCCAGCGGGTGGCACACCTTGCGCCAACCCCGATGCCCGGGGGTGCCCGCGCGATCCTGGAGCCGTGGCGCAATAGTTACGCACACCTGGTCACCCACGTCGGCTGGGAACGCTTCGCACGTGATTTTGGTGCTACCGAACTGGCCGATTACTGGCGGGCGAAGCCGCTGGACCTGCTTGGCACGATGATCGCGCGAGCCGTCAATGCGCCACCCAGCAGCTCCTGTGGGCGTCTGTTCGATGCGGTTGCCGGTGTGCTGGGCGTGTGCCGCGAATCGATCGCGTATGAGGGTCAGGCGGCGATCGAACTGGAGGTCCTCGCGTCTGGTGCCGACGTTTCAGCGCAGCAGGGGTATCCGTTTGCCGTCAACACACAGGCTGAACCCTGGCTCCTCGATCCGGCGCCGATGTGGCTGGCGTTGCTGACGGACCTGC